>CAMHKP010000105.1 GCA_946185785.1 uncultured Alphaproteobacteria bacterium | reverse complement strand
TTCCAATTCACGATCCATTCTGTCTTCGGCAATTTCTTCGGCACTCATTACCACAGGTTCTGTTGGCAAAACAACTTTTTTATCAGCCTTTACATCATCACGAACACCATTTGGATGACGTTTTGCAATAACATTCAGCATTTGCATACGGTATTGTTTGCGATTAAAATCTTCCAAATTTTGACTGATAACCAATCGTATCATTTGTTGCAACAAACTCAATTTCTTATAATTATTATCTGAATGTCCATCTATATATGATATACAAATCTTGCCATCTGTATCTTTGATATCAGCATTCCATGCACCATTTGGCAATTTATTCAAATCCATAAACTGAATTATTCTGCTACGCAATTTTTCCAACACATTGAAACCTGGAATATCTTGCGAAACAGGTTTATCACAAAAACGATATACACTCTCTTTGCCATTATGAAGAAACGGTGATACCTTGCCAAAACGGGCTGGATTGTACGACATTTCATGCCACAATGCGCGACATATAACCGCATTGTCGATATGACCAACCACAACGGTTGCAGATGTAATTGGCTCGTCCCATTCTTGCGTATGCTTAAACAAACCATATGCGTCCGCTAAACCAGTACCGGTTAATTTACCAAAATATGCACGATTTGCGCTGTATTTGATAAGTTCGCGTTTAGCAAAAATCTTTTGTCTGGTTTTCTTATCCATACACACCTCCCTTGGCTATATTATATATAGCACATAAAATACTTTTGTCAACAGTATATAACAAAAACAAACAAAATAAGTGGGGCGCTTGCCCCACTCTGTTTATCCGTCATACCGCTGATATTCGCCCTTGTCTAACAATTCTTTCACCATAAAGTGTTTGATTTTCTTGGCGGACGTTTGTGGCAATTCTTTATCTGTAATTGCGAAATGTTTTACCCATTTATACTGTGCAATCTTCAGATTTGATGCCTTGACTAGCAATGCGATGTATTCAGGTTTGGTTCCTGGCTTAACTTGGAACACCGCATACGGAACGATTTTGCCATTGATTTTGTATTCAAATACCGCAGCTGCCAAAATATCAGCATTCTGCAGATACAAATCTTCCATTTCTTCTGGCCAAATCTTTTTTCCGCTTTCCAAAACGATAAGTTGTTTTTGACGTCCCTTTACAATCAAGCGCCCTTTGGAATCCAACATTCCAACATCGCCTGTTTTGAACCAGCCATCTTCAAATGCCGCAGCGTTCGCCTCGTCGTTGCCGATGTACCCAGGCATCAGCATATTTCCGCGGAACCAAATTTCACCAACACCATCTTTATCAGGATTGTTAATCTTTAATTCATTACCAATCAATGGCCCGGCATAATGAATGCCACGACCATCTGGCTTTGGTACCGCCCAATTAAACAATGCCGGTCCAGTGGTTTCTGTTAACCCAAAACAATCCCCAACCGAAAATCCCAATTTTTCATAGAATTTACGTATTGTTGGTTTTAATGGTGCGCCCGCAGAAACCAAAACACGTGTATGACCGCCAAAAATGTCATGAACAGGTTTTGTCACCTTGGTAACCAGTTTACCCAATCCAATCTTGCGCAACGGCTTCTGCATGGCAAGAATCATACGCATCAACAACCAAGCGTGTTTTTCGCGTGCCTGATCGACTATCTTTTTATAGAATACTTCCCAAATACGTGGAACCGCCGGTATAACTTCTGGTTTATATTTTTTCCAGTCGTTAACAAATTCTGCTGGTTTCAATACTGGTTGTAATAACAATTTGCCTTGCATTGTCACTGGGCATATAACATTTATAACAATTCCGTATATGTGATACAGTGGCAAAAATCCATAAAATGTAAACCCAGGTTTTACAACATGTGTATAGTATTCTGAGCCTTCGCACAACGACAACAAATTTCCATGTGTAATACCGACAACCTTTGGATTACCTGTTGATCCCGATGTAAAAGACAACTGGGCAATATCATCACGATTAACATCTGCGGCAACAAATTCACGCGCATCTGTATCATCATCATTTTTGATATCGAACATTGGGAATTCACAATCGAACATATGTGTTTCATCCGCCAATGCCAGTTTTGCCTTGGTACGTTTCATCATATTTATGTGTTCTTCGTGTGCAAGCCCCGTATCCAATAACAACGCACGCGCCCCCATTGACAAAATTGCATAATATGATTCTATGAATTCAGGTATGTTTGAACATAATAACGCAACAACATCACCCTTTTTAATTTTAAAATGCTTAGCTAACAAAACCGCACGCTTTTTAACCTTGCGCAACAAGTCTGCATATGTTTCATTTTCACGAACAAAGAAAACCTTGTCTTTATTGCGCGCGCACACATCCGCAAGCATTTCATAAACATTTTTCATTGTTGATTTCATGTTTTATTCCTTACTTGTTTGACAGCCGTTTCACACAGCCTGCTATCAGTATAAATCTTTTTAAACCATAAACTCAACCAAATTATGTATTTATTCTTATTTATATAGATACA
>CAMHKP010000104.1 GCA_946185785.1 uncultured Alphaproteobacteria bacterium | reverse complement strand
CTTAGTTCGGCATCTGTTGGGTGAAAAACGCTGTGCCATGGAACATTAAACATTGCCGAATGAATTGTTCCAAATGGCACACTTATGTCACGCGCAACGATTGTGGTACGGCCAAGCAAACTAAAATTCACATCACCACGGAAGTCAGGGGTAATACCAGTCTGGGATTTGACCGCTGATGTCAATTGCGGCTTCATATAGTTAAGGGTTATTGCAGGCGGCACAAGCACCACCGCAACAGCGGCGCCAGCCAGCACACCAATCAGTGTCCAGGCTATTCCACGCTTGTATACAGGCTTGATTGCCATACTCTCTCTTCCCCTTGTTTTTTGATTATAATAGATTATATTGTTATTTGTGAATAAAAAAATGGTTAAAAAGATATTTAATCTTGAAAGTAATTATGCGCCCATGGGGGATCAGCCAACCGCAATAAATGAACTTGTTACGGGGGTGCGTGATGGTCGTCGTTCTCAGGTTTTGCTTGGGGTGACGGGTTCTGGTAAAACTTTCACAATGGCAAATGTTATCGCAGAATTAGGGCGACCAGCGTTAATTATGGTACCGAATAAAATTCTGGCGGCACAACTGTACACCGAAATGAAGTCGTTTTTTCCGCATAATCATGTGGAATATTTTGTGTCTTATTACGATTATTATCAGCCAGAAGCCTATGTCCCAACAACAGATACATATATTGACAAAGACGCATCTATAAATGACCAATTGGATCGTATGCGCCACAGTGCAACACGTGCAATGCTGGAAGAACGCGATGTTATTGTTGTGTCATCTGTATCGTCCATATACGGTATGGGGGCGCCCGAAGAATATTCTTCTATGAAATTGGCATTACATACGGGTGATAAAATTGCTGTGGGTGATGTGATGCGGGCGTTGGTTGATATTCAGTATAAACGCAATGATATGGCACCCGCGCGTGGTGATTTTCGTGTGCGTGGCGATACGCTTGATATATTCCCATCGCATTCTATGGACAGGGGGTGGAAACTGTCTTTCTTTGGTGATGAAATTGACGAGATTTGGGAATTTGATACACTAACAGGTGCCAAGCTGGCAAAACTGGATCGTATTGTTGTATACCCGAATACACACTATGCAACACCGATGCCGAGTGTTATGAATGCAATTGGTGAAATTAGACATGATTTAGAAGAACGTTTAAAATTTTTCCACGAAAATATGAAATATGTCGAAGAACAACGTCTGCGCGAACGTGTAAATTTTGATATTGAAATGATGGAATCAACGGGGACTTGTCGTGGTATTGAAAATTATTCACGCTATTTAACTGGACGTAAACCAGGGGAACCACCACCAACATTGTTTGAATATTTACCCAAGGACGCTGTTTTATTCATAGACGAATCTCATGTGACGGTTCCGCAAATTGGTGCAATGTCACGCGGGGATAGGGCACGTAAAGAAACATTGGCACAATATGGTTTTCGTCTGCCAGCATGTGTTGATAATCGACCACTAACTTTTGAAGAATGGGATGCGTTGCGTCCGCAAACAATATTTGTATCTGCAACGCCAGCCGATTGGGAATTGGGGCAATCGGGTGGTATTGTGTCCGAACAGGTTATCCGCCCAACAGGGTTGCTTGACCCGATATGCGAAGTGCGCGGAACAGAACATCAAGTTGATGATTTGTTGGACACTTTAAAGAAAATATCTGGTCGTGCGCTGGTGACAACGCTTACTAAAAAGATGGCAGAACAATTAACCGACTATTTGTGTGAAAATGGTGTTCGTGCGCGATATATGCACAGCGATATCGACACACTTGAACGTATTGAATTATTGCGTGAATTGCGTATGGGTAAATATGATGTGCTGGTTGGTATAAACTTGTTACGCGAAGGTTTGGATGTTCCAGAATGCGAATTAGTTGCAATTATGGATGCGGATAAAGAGGGTTTTCTGCGTTCTACACGTTCACTGATACAAACAATTGGACGTGCAGCACGAAACGCGAATGGTCGTGTTATTTTATATGGTGACACAATAACCGATTCAATGCGTGCAGCGCTGGACGAAACCGCGCGCAGACGCGAAAAACAAATGGCGTATAATACCGAACACAATATTACACCACAAACAATTACCAAGGCGATATTTGACGAAGTTGGTGACAGAGACGAAAAAACCGATAAAGCGCGCCGCTTTGTATATGATAAATTTGGTGGGGTTATGGATGCGGAAAGTATCCGCCGTGAAATAATAAAACTGACTAAACAGATGCGCAAGGCTGCCGAAGATTTAGAATTTGAAACGGCTGCAGAATTGCGCGATACTATACACAAGTTGGAAGACGATTTATTGTTATTGGAGTAGGGCAAAATGGAATACATATTAAACAATGTTGATGAAACACGCGCGTTCGCACGTGATTTTGCAAAAACCTTGCGTGCGCCGGTTGTCGTGGCATTGCACGGTGATTTGGGTATGGGTAAAAGTGAAATTGCGCGCACAATAATTCAAACATTGCGTGGTGCGGATACGGTAGTGCC
>CAMHKP010000103.1 GCA_946185785.1 uncultured Alphaproteobacteria bacterium | reverse complement strand
GTCGTGGCATGCATTGTTATGGAATATGTTGGGAAATATAGATGGTGCGGAAAACGATGATGAAAAGATAAGGATTGTTCATGGCTGATACACTGCGCGAAATGTTAACCGAATATGATAATAAAAAGTATGCCACAGATGCTGGTTCGACAATGCATAAAAAAATGCGTTTTGTTAATATGTTAGATAATAATGATGATATTGTAAAACAAATAAAAAGCCGGCCAGAATTAGCAATTTTCTTTGCGGAAAACGCACAAACAGAGGTTCCAATTGCAGCAACCATAAATGGTAAATTTGTTAGTCGTCGCATAGACAGAATGGTTGTTGATAATGACAATAAAACAATTCACATACTTGATTATAAAACAGATGTAAATAAAGATATGTTTCGTTCAAAATACATAATTCAGGTGCGTGAATACATGTCGATTATTAGCAAAATCTATCCGCAGTACAAGGTGTTTGGATATATATTATGGTTGCACGATTGGACATTGGAAAAACTATAAAAATTCTTGAATTTTGTGGCGGTGTTTCGCTATAATTCCGGCATGTTAACAACATTAAATATTTCAAATATTGTTCTGATTGAAAAACTGAATCTGGAATTCGGTGCTGGGTTAAATGTTTTAACTGGGGAAACTGGTGCTGGGAAAAGTATTTTGCTTGATGCATTATCGTTGGCATTGGGCGCGCGGTCTGATGTGGGATTGGTGCGTGCGGGCTGTGATATGGCATCGGTTGTGGCAGAATTTGATTCAACCCCAGATGCAGTACGCGAAATTTTAATTGAAAACGGTATCGGTGTTTCCGACAACCTTATATTGCGTCGCACATTGGCAACCGATGGTAAAAGTCGTGCGTGGATAAATGACGAACCAGTGTCTGTACGTGTTTTGCATATGGTTGGTGATGCATTGGTTGAAATTCATGGTCAGTTTGCGAATCATCGTTTGTTGGACCAAACAACACATTTAACTGCGTTGGATGAATTTGCGTCTGTACATATCGATGGTTTTTCTCAGTTGTTGGCCGACACGCGCTTGGCATATGCTGAATATCATGCCACAGAATTAAAACTAAAGGAATTACAGGATATTGTTGCGCGGGCGGCAGACGAACGTGAATATCTGGAACACAATGTTGCAGAATTGCGCGCGCTGAAGGTGTTGCCAGGTGAAGAGGGCGAATTGGCTGACAAGCGTGCTGCAATGATGAATGCCGAGAAAAATGCGGCAATAATTGGTGATGCGGTAAATGCATTGTCGCCAAACGGAAAGCCACTAGATTCGTTTGTTTTTGATGTTGCACATATTCTGGAACATATAAAAACTGATCCAAATCCATATTCTAAACAGATTGAACAATTGTATGAAATTGCGGATTCGCTGGCATCTGTTTCGCAACAGTTGGTGCCAGATAATATGGATGTTGATAACATAGATGCGATAGAAGAACGTTTGTTTGCAATTCGTGCGGCTGCACGTAAGCATCGTGTGTCTGCGGATGAATTGCCACAAAAATTAGAAGAGATGGCGGCACAACTGGATGTAATAGATAATTCAGACGCAGAATTGCGTAAGACAACAGAATTGGTTGCCGAAAAACGTCAAAAATTTGACACGCTGGCGACAAAATTAACATCACTGCGTCAATCTGCTGCGGAACAGTTGCGCGCGTCTCTGCGGGCAGAATTTCCAGATTTAAAATTGGGTCAGGCTGACTTTATTGCAGAGCGCGTAGAAAGTGCGCCATCGGCAACCGGTGTTGATGATATAACATTTATGATTAAAACAAATCCTGGATCACCGTTTGCACCATTACATAAATCGGCATCTGGTGGCGAATTGGCGCGTTTGATGTTGGCTATGCGTGTGGTGTTGTTGGCCGATGCAGACGAACATACGTTTGTGTTTGACGAAGTGGACACGGGTATCAGTGGTGCAACCGCATCCGCAGTTGGTGCGCGTCTTAATCGTCTGGCGCAAAAATCACAAACATTGGTTGTGACTCATTCGGCTCAGGTTGCTGGATTTGCCGATAAACACTTCAAGATAGAAAAGTTTGTTAAAGATAACACAACAACTACAACTGTTCATGAAATATCTGGGGATGAACGTATAAATGAAATTGCCCGAATAATAAGCGGTGCAGAAATTACCCCAGAATCTGTGGCAACAGCCAAGACTTTGATAAAATAAAAAATGTCCCAAACGGGACATTTTTATTTTTGGATTGTTTTCAGATATTCCAAAGCAGCCATTTCTTGTTGGGTCAATTGTTTTTCTGCTTCGGAAATATATGATTGACCCTGTAGTTTCTTGTGTGTTGCTTCCAAAACATCAAAGATATCTTTTTGATCTTTGTTTGTATTGCCGTCATTTTCATACCAATCCATTTCTGCAACTATAACGTTGTTGATAGAAATGCTATAGTAACCATAATCCCATGCGTTTAATACAACAAAGAAAACAGGTCCTTTGGCATCTTTGTTGTGAACGGTGTATGTATTGTCACCAGCGCGAACATCTTGTG
>CAMHKP010000102.1 GCA_946185785.1 uncultured Alphaproteobacteria bacterium | reverse complement strand
GTTCGCGAACGTTTTGGAATTGAAAATCGTGGAAAATCAACAATCATTTTACAGGCAAATAAAAACGCAGGCGAAGTCGGTAAATGGATTCAAATTGAAGATGCACGTGGTAAGACCGTCTTTTCCAAAATAATGGCGCCAGGTGATATATTCTATATGCCAGTGGGCAATGGCTATCGTGGTACATTTGGTGATGTGTCTTGCTTTGATTTTTGGGTAAATGGCGAATTGGCGCCAACGGTTAAAGCCAGCCGTAATGCCAAGGTTGCAATAAATCCGGAAAATTTGTTAAACAAACCGGCGAATAAATAACAAAACCGCCGTTATGGCGGTTTTTTAATCGGTGGCGGTTGAAAAATCTAAGTTTTTATTTATACTATAACTGTTATGAGTGGCGTTATAAAAATTCGCGGTGCACGCGAAAACAATCTTAAAAATATAGATCTGGACATACCAAAAAACAAATTGGTGGTCTTTACTGGCGTGTCTGGTTCGGGCAAGTCGTCATTGGCATTTAATACTATTTATGCCGAAGGTCAACGTAGATATGTTGAAAGTTTGTCGTCATACGCACGTCAATTCTTGGATATGCAGAAAAAACCCGATGTTGATTTAATAGAAGGTTTATCACCAGCAATTTCAATTGAACAAAAAACCACATCAAAAAACCCGCGTTCAACTGTGGGGACTGTCACCGAAATTTATGATTATCTGCGTTTGCTGTGGGCGCGTGTCGGTGTGCCGCATTCACCAGTGACTGGGTTGCCAATTAAATCACAGACAATTGCTGAAATGGTTGACTGGACAATGAAGATTCCAGCAACAACCAAGATTTATGTAATGGCACCATTGGTGCGTGAACGCAAGGGTGAATATCGCAAAGAAATCGCATTCTTGATAAAGCAGGGCTATGTTCGTGCAATTGTTGATGGCGAATTATATGATTTAGCGTCAGTTCCCCCATTGGACAAAAATAAAAAGCATAACATATTTGTGATTGTTGACCGTCTTGCGATACCAGCGGCAGATACAGCAGATGCCGATATGGATGAATTCCGTTCGCGTCTTTATGCATCATTCGAAGGTTCGTTGCGTCTTGTGCCGGGGTCTGTTTTGGTGCGACGTTTGGACACAAACGAAGATACATTGTATTCACAAAACTATGCATGTCCGGTTAGTGGTTTTACCGTGCCAAAAATTGAACCAAGATTGTTTTCGTTTAATGCGCCAATGGGTGCATGTCAGGCATGTGATGGTCTGGGTGTACAGTTAAATATATCGCCAGATTTGGTAATTCCAGATCCATCAAAATCTATATTGGGTGGTGCGATTGCGCCATGGTCGCGTGGTGGAATGTTGTCGCAATATGACCATTTGTTAGATGCGTTGCACAAGAAATACAAGATTCCATTATCAAAACCATGGCATACATTGACTGCTGAACAAAAGAATATTGTGTTATATGGCAGTGGTGATGAAGCAATCAAAATAAATTGGAATGGGTTCGTATATGAAAAACCATACGAAGGTGTCATTCCAAACTTGGAACGTCGGTGGCGCGAATCTGAATCTGAAATGATGCGTGCTGAAATCGCAAAATACCAATCGGAAAAGCCGTGTCCGGTATGTCATGGTAAACGTTTGAATATCCAAGCACTGTGTGTCAAGATAAATGGTGCAGATATTATAGACGTATGTGATATGTCGGTTGATGATTCATTGCGCTGGTTCAATGATTTGCCAAATCATTTGACACAAAAAGAAAATGATATTGCGCGTGTTATTTTGCGCGAAATAACAAGTCGTCTGTATTTCTTGCAAAATGTTGGGCTGGGCTATTTGACGTTATCACGTATGGCGGGAACTCTGTCGGGCGGCGAATCACAACGTATCCGCCTTGCATCACAAATCGGCAGTGGTTTGTCTGGTGTTTTATATGTTTTGGATGAACCATCCATTGGCTTGCACCAAAGTGATAATGATAAATTGTTGGATACATTAAAAATGCTGCGCGACAAAGACAATACGGTCATTGTTGTTGAGCATGACGAAGATGCAATGCGTGCGGCTGATTATTTGGTTGATATTGGACGTGGCGCAGGCATAAATGGTGGAAATGTTATTGCGTGTGGCACCCCAGACAAAATTATTAAATGTAAAGATTCTTTGACGGGACAATATTTGTCGGGCAAGCGTAAAATAGATGTACCTAAAAAACGTCGTGCTGGCAACGGTAAATCTATTGTTGTGTCGGGCGCGCGTGAAAACAACCTGAAAAACATAACGGTTGAATTTCCGTTGGGTAAGTTTGTCGCGTTAACTGGTGTGTCTGGTTCAGGTAAATCAACATTATTGTTAGATACGCTGTACCCAGCATTGATGCGTGCGCTGTATAATTCTAAAATTGAAACTGGGGCGCACGATATTATTCGTGGTATGGAAAATGTAGACAAGGTTGTTGATATTGACCAATCGCCAATTGGACGCAGTCCACGCAGTAATCCGGCAACATATACTGGGGTATTTGGTGATATTCGTGATTTCTTTGCAGAATTACCAGAATCCAAGGCGCGTGGTTA
>CAMHKP010000101.1 GCA_946185785.1 uncultured Alphaproteobacteria bacterium | reverse complement strand
ATCACATATCGTAAATTGAACAATATTCCGGGCGATTGGGGAACCGCTGTGAATGTCCAGGCAATGGTGTTTGGTAATTCTGGCGATGATTCCGCAACGGGTGTATGTTTTTCACGTGACCCAGCCACCGGTGAAAACAAATACTATGGTGAATATCTGATTAACGCCCAGGGTGAAGACGTTGTGGCAGGTATTCGTACACCACAGCCGATGAGCAAGGATAATTCTGGTCGTAAATCACTGGAAGAAACAATGCCAGATGTTTATAAACAACTGTGCGATGTTCGTGAAAAATTGGAAAAGCATTACAAAGATATGCAAGATATGGAATTCACGATTGAACACGGGAAACTGTGGATGTTGCAGTGCCGTAATGGTAAACGTACCGCAGCGGCGGCTGTTCGTATGGCTGTTGAAATGGTTGAAGAAGGCTTGCTGACCAAGGAAGAAGCAATTCTGCGTGTTGGTGCAGACCAATTGAATCATTTGTTGCATCCAATGTTGGATCCAAAGGCTGAAAAGAAAGTTATTGCAACAGGACTTCCTGCATCCCCAGGTGCCGCAGTTGGTCAAGCCGTATTTAATGCCGAAGATGCAGAAAAATGGGCAGCCGAAGGCAAGAAAGTTATGCTTATCCGCGTTGAAACATCACCAGAAGATATTGCTGGTATGAATGCCGCCCAAGGTGTTATTACTGCACGTGGTGGTATGACTTCACATGCAGCCGTTGTTGCACGTGGTATGGGTACGCCATGCGTATCGGGTTCACCAGATATCAAAATTGACTATGATACCAAGACATTGAAAACAACGTCTGGCGCGGTTATCCACGAAGGTGATTGGGTGTCCATAGATGGTGCCAAGGGTGAAATTATCGAAGGTCAAGTTCCAACTGTATCCGTAGAAATGACAGGTAATTTTGGAACACTGATGAAATGGGTTGATGAAATCAAAACATTGACAGTGAAAGCAAATGCTGAAACACCAAAAGATGCGAAACAAGCACGTGACTTTGGTGCCGAAGGTATTGGTTTGGCACGTACAGAACATATGTTCTTTGACCCAAGCCGTATCCAAGATATGCGTGAAATGATTTTGGCTGAAACAGTTGAAGGTCGTCGCGCAGCTTTGGCAAAACTATTACCATATCAAAAGGCGGACTTTGTTGAATTGTTCAAAATTATGGATGGTTTGCCGGTCACAATTCGTTTGATTGACCCACCACTTCATGAATTCTTGCCACATACCGAAGAAGATATCGCAATTTTGGCAGCGCATATCGGCAAGCCTGTTGAATTTGTGAAACAACGCAGTGAAGCATTAAAAGAACAAAATCCAATGTTGGGTCATCGTGGATGCAGACTTGCAATCACATATCCAGAAATTTGTGAAATGCAGACACGTGCGATTTTGTCGGCTGCGCTGGAATGCAAAAAGGCTGGTGTAAATGTAAAGCCAGAAATCGAAGTTCCATTGGTTGGTTCCAAGAAAGAAGTTGATATTGTTAAAGCGGTTATAGATGCCACAGCAACAAGTCTGTTTGCAGAAACCGGTGACAGTATCGAATACACCGTTGGTTCCATGATTGAATTGCCACGTGCAGCGTTATTGGCAAATGAAATCGCAGAATCTTGTGAATTCTTTGAATTTGGAACAAACGATTTGACACAAACAACATTGGGTATGTCACGTGATGATACGGGTAAAATCTTGGACGAATATCGCGCACGCGGTGTTTATGTTGCAGATCCGTTTGCATCCGTTGACCAATTGGGGGTTGGTTTGTTGATTAAGGACGCTGTTGCGAAAGCCCGCGCAACCAAGGGTGAAAATATTCATCTTGGTGTTTGCGGTGAACATGGTGGCGATCCAGAATCAATCGAATTCTTCCACAAGTGCGGATTTAATTCTGTATCATGCAGTCCGTTTCGCGTGCCAATTGCACGTCTGGCCGCTGCACAGGCAGCTGTTAAATTCCCACGTAAGTAATGGAATAAAAAAAACCGCCCGTTTGGGCGGTTTTTATTTTTATAATTTTTTATACTAGCGATAATTTTCATTTACGTCCGCAACCATCGCTGCCAATTCCTTGGCAAATAAAGCCTCTTGAATACGTATATAGGCGCCGTTGCGTCTGGGCAAATGTTCATAGTATTGCGAATTGCCGTTTTGAAATACATAAATATCCATTGTGGTTTTTGTTTTTTTAACCTCAACACGATTACCAAGTGTGCCATCGGTCAATACGCGGGTGCGTGAATACGACAAATCGTGTTCGTATTTCATAGAATATTTTTGATTCAAGATTAAATTATAAACATCATTTGTTGTTTGAATCATTGGCGTGTCCTTTTTTTATCAATTTACCACGTGGAAAAACGATGTCAACACTAAAAACAATAAGTTGCGGTTAAGCCCCAGATAATATTTTTGTTGACGGACAAAAGGTTTATTTTTTATGATTTTATTGCTATCAACAAAAGGGGAAAAATATGCAAAAAAAATTAGTTTTTAGTCTGGCAGCCATTATGGTTGCAACATCTGCAAATGCCGGTTGGTTGGACTTCTTGGGGTTGGGAAATAAGGAAGCAGAACCAACCACATTAGCCGAGG
>CAMHKP010000100.1 GCA_946185785.1 uncultured Alphaproteobacteria bacterium | reverse complement strand
CAAATCAACAAAAAACCGCCCAAACGGGCGGTAATTTATAACAAAGGCAAGAACTACGGTTCTATACAAACATTAGATACATTATCCCACGTACCATTACGGTTTGTACAAGCCACACGATTTGATTCAACATCGTATATTTCTGTTTTCCAATTACGGATAGTATCAACACCAGCACCTTGCAAGCACTGTTCACGGATAGAAGCAGAATTGCTTAATCCTGTGCAAAGAGCACCTTGGGCACATTGTGCTTCGTTGCTTGCTGTGGTTTCATAGTTGACCGGATAAGTTTCCGCTGCACCCATAACCTTGTCCAAGATTTCACTAAGTGTCACAATGTTACGGCATGAATTTTTGGTATAATCTTGTGAATTAAAGCAACTTGTACTGTCTGCTTCGTCTATGACTGCATAGTATTGTGCAGTAGATGGATTACATACCATTTCTTCATAACAGTGTGGTGCATTGGACAACTGGGCACAATACGTACGAATACGCGATGCTGTCCAAGCAGTACTTGAACCAGGTCCATGTGAAGACATCTGGGTTTCATAGCATTCGGATATTTCGTCCATACATTCCTTGAAATTGCTTGCCGCAGTCAATGCACGATTACGTGTGTTTGTCACTTCTTCGTTTTTGAATTCAAGACGTTTCTGTTGCAACGCTTGTTGCGCAGCAATCTTTTGATAACCGATGTTTTGTGCGGTACGTTTCAGTGTATCACCATAAACATCGCATGACGCATTTGCATCTAACAAATATTTTTGCATCACGCTGCGACGCGCATCTGCAACCGGTCCACGTAATGTTGAATATGGATCAGACGTTGTTGTCACACCATTTGTCGTTGTCGTTGTTGTATAACCAAAGCACGCAGCTGACGAAGATGTTGTTGCATTGGATGAACCACGTTCATTCAATGTGACGTCACCGGTCGACGATATTGCAACCTTGCTGTTATAATTAAATGGACAATTTGATGTTGCATTATTTGCACACAAAGACGTCGTTGTCGTACCACCGTTTGAATTATTAACCTTTACAGTTGGTGGTGTACCGCACGCTTCATAAATACCATTAAAGCATGAATCCAGCACACGTCCACAAACATTATTGTGTGCATATTGGAACAATTCATAACCCCATGTATTCGCCAAACTATCCAATGCCAAATCATCAGATGCGTTTGTTGAAATCAAACCAGAAACAATATTAGATACATTAGCAACAGCCGCAAATACAGCCGTATCGTCTTTCTTGTCTAGCAACTTGATTGTATTAGACTTACTATTCGCCCAAGCTTGCAACGTTGCCAAGATATCAGACGAAGAACCGTCAATGTTTTTAATATCAAATCCAAAATTATTTCCAGATTCCGAACAATAAGACGGTGCTTTTTCATAACCACATTTGCTTGTATCATATATACCGCGGTTCTGGCACCAATCTGTCATATACGCTGTTGGACTATCAAATTCTTTACCACTTTCACTAATTGGATTTGACGAAGAAATAACAGATGCTTTACCGTTTGCTTCTTGCCATGAAACACAGTTCATAACTTTTTCAGCATCGGTCAATTGAAACGCTTCGGATACATCTTTACCCTTGTTTGCAATCAACAATGCCAATTCGCCAGATGCTTTGATAAGTTCTTCATTTGCAGTTTCCAACGCATCTTCGGCCTGAATAAAACTTTTTACACGTGCTGCACATGCGCAACGACCTTGGGCTGCGCTACGTGCTGTACAAATTTCATCCATACATGTGTAATATGATTCAAGACAGTTTTGATATGCTTCAGCCGAAATCAAACCAGTTGTTGAATCGATAATGTTTGAATAGTTGCCCGTATACAATTTACCAGACAAATACGTATATTGCGATGTTGCCGCTGCCGCCCCTTTGTTCCCGCGAATTGCGCTGCCCGTCAAAGAAACACGCGATGGTGTTGTACGGGATACAACATTACGAGACGAAGTTGTACGATTTGTTGTACGTGCAACAACATTACGATTTTCAGACGCAGCACTTGCACGCGATGTCGCGCCTGGGTTCGCACGCGAAACAACATTACGCGCTGGCGCGGCCGCATTTGCACGTGACGCCACGTTTGTCGTTGTGCGTGCACGCGATGCTGCACTTGCCTGACTTGAACGCGATGTTGCGTTTGCGCGTGGCGATGCCATATTTGTCGGCATCGGCATCATTGTCGGCGCAATTGGATCAGCAAACACAGCCCGCATAGACAAAAATGTAGAACACACAAAAAACGCACCAGCCAGCAAGAACACTGTGCTCATCGCGTTTTTAGCAAAACCCGCAATATTACGTCTATTCATTCATTACTCTCCTGCGGACTGCCTTCCAACAAATCCGCCCTTTTGCGTATGCCAAACGACATACTACCACTATAGCTTATGTTTTATTATATCATTTTTGCCGCACTCTGTAAAGCGCGAAAACACAATGGTAGCATAACAAAAAAATGCCCAAACGGGCATTTTTTATTCAGCATCTTTTTTAAACATGCCTTTCAACAGACTGCCTGTTTCTTTGGCATCTGCTTGAACTTGTTTTGCAGCCGCCTTGACTTCTTCTGCCGTAGCTTTTACCGCAGCTTTTTGTTCTGCAATTTCTGCTG
>CAMHKP010000099.1 GCA_946185785.1 uncultured Alphaproteobacteria bacterium | reverse complement strand
CCTGGAACAACGAACGATGGTTTGGATCCATTGTTGTTTCCCACAACTGTTCCGCATTCATTTCACCAAGCCCTTTATAGCGCTGAATCTTTAATCCGTTCTTGGCATATTCGATTGCGGTATCCAGCAATGCGAACGCACCCCAGATTTTTTGTGATTTACTTTTCACACGCAATGTTGACGGTTTGCTGAACGTTTCAATCAATTCATCGTGGCCATCCATACGGTGCCATGCACGAATTTCTGGACCGTTTACACGTTCACGTGGCAAGAAGTGGGTTTCGGTCACGCTGCGCAAAGTCCGTGTAATTGTGATACCAGTTAAATCTGTTGTGATATGCCAGCCACGTTCGAATTCCAATTCTTCGGCATCCAGCATTTTTTCAGCCGCAGCCAAATTTTCTGCACTTTCTTCTTCCAATACCTTGTTCAACGCTAATGCTTCGATAAAGCGCAATGGCATAATGTGATTTAATGCCTGTAATGTGGTCTTCATATTAAATACCAAGCCCAACAGACGTTTCAAATCGGCACCAGATACCGCAACACCATCTGCTGTTTCAATCATACCATCAGTTGCCAATTGATCTAACAAATAGTTATTCATTTCGGCATCATTTTGCAGATAAATCTGTTGTTTGCCACGCGTCACGCCATAAAGCGGTGGTTTCGCAACATAGATATACCCACGCTCAATTGCCTCTGGCATATGACGATAGAAGAATGTCATAAGCAATGTTTGAATATGTTGACCGTCAACATCAGCATCGGTCATGATGATGATTTTATGATAGCGCATTTTTTCAATATCAAATTCATCTTTGCCGATACCGGTACCCATTGTTGTAATCAGGGCGCCGATTGTATCTGAACCCAACATTTTATCAAAACGCACACGTTCAACATTCAAAATCTTACCACGCAGTGGCAAAATAGCCTGAGTCTTTCTGTCGCGGCCCTGCTTTGCCGTACCACCAGCAGAATCCCCTTCCACAATAAACAATTCGCATTTCGCTGGGTCTTTTTCAGAACAGTTTGCCAATTTCCCAGGCAACCCACCCAATTCTGGTCCGGTCTTTTTACGCGATAATTCACGCGCTTTTCGTGCTGCTTCGCGTGCTGTTGCCGCTTCGATAATTTTATCTATTATCAATTTTGCGGTTGCTGGGTTTTCTTCCAAATATTCATACAGCAATTCAGACACTGTATTTTCAACCAATGGTCTAACTTCGCTTGATACCAATTTGTCTTTGGTCTGGGAACCAAATTTAGGATCTGGAACCTTGACACTGACGATACTGGTTAAGCCTTCGCGGAAATCTTCACCGGTAAGCGATATGTCTTTCTTGTTGCTGTGTTCTGCAATATATTTATTGATTGCACGTGTTAATCCCGCGCGGAATCCAGCAAGGTGTGTACCACCATCGCGGTTTGGAATATTGTTTGTAAAGCATAATGATGTTTCTGTATATGCCGTTGTCCATTGTAAAACGATTTCAATATATGTATCTTCAATCTGTTTTATCATTTGAATCGGGTCACGATTCAACAATTCTTTGGATTTATCCAAATAAGTTGCAAAACCCTTTAACCCATCAACGCTGTGGAATTCGCGTTCTTTTTTGTCTGCACCGCGTAAATCTTCCAAAATAATCTTTACATTTGCGTTCAAGTATGATTGTTCACGCAACCACGTTTCCATAACATCAAAACTGAATTCAGTACCAGTAAATGTTTCTGGGGATGGTTTAAAGGTCACTTCGGTTCCGTGTTCATGATGTGTTTTATTTTCAATAATCTTCAAATCAGCTGTTGGAACACCATCGGCAAATGTCATGATGGCTTCTTTATCACCACGCCATACGCGCACTTCCAACCAAGTTGACAATGCGTTCACAACCGATACACCCACACCATGCAAACCACCAGAAACCTTGTACGCACCATTGCCTTCGTTATCAAATTTACCACCGGCGTGCAATTCGCACATAATTAGTTCCAATGCACTGCGCCCCGTTTCATGGTTAATATCAAATGGCATACCACGACCATTATCACGAATTGTTGCCGAACCGTCTGCATTAAGCGAAACGTACACTGTATCAGCATAACCAGCCATTGCTTCGTCAATGGAATTATTCACAACTTCGTAAATCATGTGGTGCAAACCGTTACCACCTTCGCCCACGTCACCAATATACATCCCAGGGCGTTTTTTAACCGCCTCTAGCCCCTTTAATACCTTAATTGAATCACCGGTATATTCATTATTAACTGCCATATGATAAATCCTTTCTTTTTAACGTGTAAAACATAGCAATTTATGATATAATTATCAAGGAAAAAGGGGATAAAAATGCCAGAAAAAAAAGAAGATTTAAAAAATAATAAATATAAAGATGTCGCAGCCAGATGGGGCGAATCCGAAGAAAAAGTTAGATTGTTTTTGATTGCCATAGAACGCCAGAACCGAATGATTCCTGGTCGTGGGGGGCCACGCAAAATGGCAATCCGTGACCGCAAAGACCACCGAACCGGATATAATATTATTCTTAATCCAGATGCCGATGAAGCAGCACATGAATTATACTTAAAACAACAAGCACGGACGGCGATGTGTACGGCATCGGACTCGACGGCGTGCTCTACCTGATGGACGTCGACACCGGCGACGCCGAAGAAG
>CAMHKP010000098.1 GCA_946185785.1 uncultured Alphaproteobacteria bacterium | reverse complement strand
TCTTTTTTTAGATGACTTGTGATTTGCCACTTTATTTTCCTTTTATTTTCGTCACGTTTTTGATATTTTATAGAAAAGAAACATAAAATCAAGGAAAAATAAAATGATGTACGTATTTATATTAGTTATTTCTTATTTGTTGGGTTCAATTCCAATGGGGCTGTTGCAGACCCGTTTGGCAGGCAAGGGTGATTTGCGCAAGGTTGGTTCTGGCAATATTGGTGCAACAAATGTTATGCGCGTTGGTGGACTGCGTATGGCGGCACTTACATGGGCACTTGATATGGCCAAGGTTATTATTGCGGTACTGGTTGGCAAGGCATATGGCAGCATTGGCTTTGGCGCATGGTGCGGTTTTGCAGCGATTGTAGGGCATTGTTTCCCAGTGTGGTTAAAGTTCCATGGGGGCAAAGGGGTGTCGGGCCTGTTCGGTATGCTGATGGCGATATCACCATTGTCTTTTATATTTATAGGTATTGAATGGTTGATTGTTGCATTAAGCAGTGGGTATTCATCGCTGGGGGCAATGGTTGTGTTCCTTTTGGCACCGATATTCGGGTTCGTTCTGGATTTCCAAGTGGGACTTGCGTTATTAGCAACGGTTATCTTGTGTGTGATTCGTCATCGTCAAAATATTGTGCGGCTAATTCATGGCGACGAATCGCATATTGAATGGAAGTGGAAAAAGTGATGAACGCACCATTTGGTGCGTTTTTTAATTTTTTTTTAACCAATTTTGTGGTATAATATACGCATAATAAAAGAGGGAGTCTTTACATGAAACGGTTTATATCGTCGTTGGTTGTGTGCGTATTTGCATTGGTTGTTTTTGGTGCAGATGCAGCAACAAGTCGTGTTGGTGTTGAACAAAAACGTGTTATGTCTTCGGCACGTATGCCATCGATTGCGGTTACATCGGTTGGTAATATGACTGCTTCTAATTTGAAAGAAGCACCTGTCACACCAAGTGAAACAACAGAGCCAGACGATGAAAAAGAACCAGAAGAACCGGCAAAAGATATGCGTGAAAAAGAACGCGAAGCTTGTATCCGTAATAATATCGGTGTTGGTAATACTTTCGTATGGGCATCTCGTTATAGTGATATAAACAACTATTCAACAATGGTAGAAGATGTTGAACATCCAGAAAACAATACTTGTTTTGTTCTTGTTGGGTTAAAGTCTTCTGATCCAAGGGTTGATTTAAGCGATATAGCGGATAAGTATTTTGAAATGGGCCGCACAATCACATGTGGTTCGTGGGTTGATGAAAACTTGATTGAAAAACGTATCTTGGATGCGAAAAAGAAAGGTCGTACATGGGCAACCGTTGGTGGCGCAGTTGGTGGTGCCGCATTGGGTGTTGGTTCAATGGAATTGTTTGGAAACAAGTTGATTGGTGGCGCCGTTCAGGGTCAAAAGGATGAAAGACTTTCTGTACAAGAACAATTCCGTTCATATGTATTATCATTAAAGGATGCCGAACGTGACAGTTTGATTGCATACTTTAAACAAATGGATGAAGAATGTTCTAAATTAGATTCGAACAAACCTGTTGAATGTAATGGATATATTATAGAAGATGGGGTTGTTGTTCCGTATAGCGAACTAAAAGATATTAAAGCCAATTAAAAAATGCGCCGAATGGCGCATTTTTAATTGCTGTATCTGCATACAAAACATATAATCCATATATGTCAATTGTTAATTTTGCGTACGCCTAAAATAGGACCAGCGCGTTATGCTGAAATCGTATCAACGTTCGGTTCGGTTGATGCCGCGGCAGAATCACTTGGGGTAAATGAAACGATTCGGGATAATGTTGCGCGCGAAATGGATATGGCGGCAAAACTTGGCATTACATATATATGTGACGATGATGATTTGTATCCAGAAAATTTACGCACGGTAAAAAATCACCCAATCGTTATAAGTGCGCGTGGTAATCTTGATACGTTGCGCAAACGTGCGGTGGGTATGGTGGGAACACGTCATGCAACAGCGGCTGGGATGGATTTTATGGCGAATTTAGCAAATACGTTTGCATCACATAATTATGCAGTTGTGTCTGGTATGGCAATGGGAACAGATTCGGCTGCACATCGTGGGGCATTGCGCGCAGATGGAAATACACAGACAATTGCGGTACTGGGGGGCGGTGTTGATTATATATGGCCAACAGAAAACGAATCATTGTATGCCGAAATTATTGAACGTGGTGTTGTGATAAGTGAAATGCCAGTTGGATTCAAACCAGTTGGTTCAAATTTTGTTCAACGCAATCGTTGGATTGCTGGAATCGCTGAAAAGCTTGTTCTGGGCGAAGCCGACTTGAAATCAGGCAGCATGACAACCGCCCGATTCGCAATTGAAATGGGACGGGAATTGTGGGCAATTCCGTCACATCCCGCAGATTCGCGCAGTTTGGGTCCTAATTCTTTGATAGCAAATGGGACTGCAAAATTGTGTATGGGCGAATCGGATTTTTGGGGTGATGAAAAAAAGACAAAAAAAGAGACCACAAAAAATCAAAATTCCGAATCAGAAAATGAGATTTTAGACAAGCTAGGAACAATTCCATTGTCTGAATCTGTATTGGCACAAATTGTCAAAAAAAGTATTTCGGAAATTAAACGTGATTTAGTTGTATTAGAATTACGCGGTGTTGTGAAAAAAGTAGATAATGGATACATTCGTCTATGATTCTTTTCTTGTATATACA
>CAMHKP010000097.1 GCA_946185785.1 uncultured Alphaproteobacteria bacterium | reverse complement strand
AATCAATTGTCCGTCATATGTCAAAATCCAATCGCACAAATGTTTTTCCAAACATTCGGTTGCAAATAATTCACCGGCACCTTCAAGACTGGTGAAATTTTCTATTTCGTTCGGGGTCAGTTTTGTATATTCTTGATATATTTTGCGAACCTGGGCGCGATTGATTTTTACGTTTTGTGTTGCGATTTCCAGTTCGCCTTCGCGTTCAATTGTCAGTGTGGTTTTACCAAAATGAATATAATTATATGCAGTGTCCGCCATTATGCGATATCCCGGAGTACCTTGAATTGCCAACATGCTGGCACAACTGGATGCACCACCCATATTTTGCGTACGGACAATCGCACCACGCGATTTCGCCAATGCAAACAATGCCGAAATCGTTTTATAGACATTTACATCCCCGCCACTAGAATTAATCATAACATCAAAAACGAATTTATCTGGTGATATATCGTATGGTGATGTAATTTTTGCTGACATGGTATCAATTGGTTTTGTCGGTAATTGTGTGATAATTTGTGCCATATTGCCCATCATTTCCGCACATTTGTCCATTGATATTTTGTCAAAAATCTGGACATTGCAAACATTGTCAACCGGTGCGAAAACAAAATTGCCAGATTTAGATTCGTTCAACCATTTAGATGTTTTTATATCAAAGGCCATTGGTTTACCCTTTTTATTACTTATTGACGTTCGTGTTGTTGGGAAATCATGGATTGAACAATTTGATTCCATGGTGAATTTTCTGTGCATTTGTTAAGGAATTCAATCTTTATCCCAGATTTTATCATGCTGTCCAGTTTGCTGATAACCTTATGTGATTTATCGCCCAATGACATATCATTGCATTTCACGGAAACAGTAATTGTTGGTTGATATGACTTTTCGCGCCAATTGTTTGGGACAACATGTCCGGTACTGTGTAATGGTTTTTTCATTTCATTGACATCAGCGACAATTTGATCAATGCGGCGCAGAAATCCAGCAATTTTATTTCCGGTTTTGTGTTCGATTGTATCTTGAATATATATTGTCGGGTTGACAACGGTGATATTATTATTGGTAACCGGCAATATTCTAAACGATTTTACGAACAAATCGCGAATATCATATTGTTTCAATTCTGCGGCTGCGGCTTCATCTGGTTTAATATGATACACGCCAGTGACAAATACAGAACCGTTACCGGTTAAATCGATTTTTGGATTAAATGGTTCAAAATTTGAAATTGTTGTCATTTTGTATCCTTTTTATTGTTATTCTAAATATAACACAAAAATAAGGTTTGTCAAGTATTAAAATGGGGTGGAGTAAAAAAACGGGGCGTTTGCCCCGTTGGGTTATCGTGTTGATTTTTATTTGTCGTCTTTGCCCAGTTCACGCAAAAATTGAATAAAGGCATCGTCGGCATATTGTAATGATTTTTCTTTTTCGTGCAGAATCTGTTCGGCGGCGTATTTTTCGGTCAATGCTTGCTGACGTTTTTCAAGTAGTTTTTGACCGATATCAAATTTATCTTTCATTGTTTTTAATTCTTGTTCAGCCTGATCAACTTTTTCTTGTGATGCGTGCAGTTTTTGTTTTTGGGTTTCTGCCTGGGTCGCCAATTTACCAACCGATACGAAATCGCCGATTTTGATTTTTTCCTGCATCTGTTTAGACATTTTATCTATTTCACGTTTTTGAATTTCTTGGTTTTCTTTCAGTGTCTTTAACAATTCGATTTGTGCGGCAATTTGCGTCTCTAGCATTTTTAGACCAAACACACCACCAACATTTGATACGGGTTGGATATATGGTTGCTTTGTCACTGGCGCAATGTTGACATCATGCAATTCTGGTTCTTTGGGGGCGGTGGTATCAACGTGTGGGATGTTTTTCGGTGCAACATGTACTTTTGGTTTAATATATTCCGCCTTTGGTTGTGCAAAATCGACCACTTGAAATGCGTTTGTTGAATCTTCTTTGATGGTGTCCTTGTCAATAATTGGTTCCGTTGCCACGAAAGATTTTTGCGGTTTTTCTGTTTTTTGTGGTTCACTTTTATCTTGTGGTGTGTATGTATATGAAATATATTTTTGTGAACCCTGTAATTCTGATAATGTGAAAAACCGAATATCACGACCAGACTTTTTATTGTTTTTTATGGTTTTGATTTGTGTATCGGTTAGCGGTGCATCTGTTACATAAATATCAAGGCTTCGTATAATGTCGTTATGTTTTTTTGTTCGTTTGTCGCTGTTGCCACGTTTATGGTCAGATACCGCCCCCACAGAAACCAAAACGTAAATTTCATTACCGTTTTCATCTAAAACATTATTGCCGTTGATATCTTTTAGTGTGGTCGATTTAAAATCAACGCGTGCTTTGCCACCGGTGCCGTCATACGAATATGTATTATTGTTGCGACATATCATATTAGGTAATGGTTTTTCCGCGCCATCGGCATCAATAAATGTACAAGACCGATTGTTAATGTTTTTTTGATTCCATATGTTGAATTTGTTGATAGATTCTTTTAATTCTTCTTTGTCAGCGTTGGTTGATAAAACATCCAAGTCTGAACTTGAAATAAATTTTAATATTTTATTTGATGCACGTGATTGCACAACTGGTACATCAATTGGCTTAGTAATATTGGGTTTGGGTTGTGTTTCTGGTTTTTGTTCTTCTGTTTCGTTTTGGCTTTCTGCGATATTTGCAATAACTGCATTTATGATGTTTGCATAATCAGATTCAATAACATAG
>CAMHKP010000096.1 GCA_946185785.1 uncultured Alphaproteobacteria bacterium | reverse complement strand
AAAAAGCAGATTCTAAATAAATGCTGAATCCATATGTAATTTCCGCACCAAACCCGGCACCAATACTATATCGCCAATTTGCATAAGTATCTTCCTTGGCTGTATCACGATCAACACCACCAAACAACGATACATATTTAGAACCGTCAAATGAATAAGACATATATGGAGAAACACTGTATGTTTGTCCATCCATATATTCACCATATTCATCATAGTTATTGTCCAGTATGCGCAACGATAACCCAGCCGACAATTTGCGTGTTAAATCATAGTGTGTGTCAATTTTTCCACCGGCAGACCAATTATATTTATTCCAAGCATACCAGCGTCTATTAGCTACAGCAGCCAACCATACATCCCCCCGTTCCCATATATAACGCGGCCCAGTTGATGCCGACAAATATAAATCATCAAACTTATGTTTATTGTATATATTGCTATAAATATTAGCTTCGTTTTTCCAACGCCAATTATCTGATAGTACGAATTCATAATTTCCGCCAAGCACGAAATTATAACCAAAGGCTTGTTCTGGTTCGGGTAATACACGCTTAAATTCACCCCATTCATTTACGATTGTTTCTTCGCCCCCAGATGCCTGGTTTACATTATTATCTGGCGCAGCACTAAAATTAAACCAAGCATTCCAACGTTTGTTTTGTCGCGCTATATATCGCAAATACATCATGCGCTGTCTAACATCGGGTGGAATATCATTGCCGGCCATAGCAAGACGCAAATGATAGTCCGCACGATACCATTGGTGTTTCATCATATAACAGATTGCTAATTCATAACGAATTTTTGCTAAATCAGGTTGGTCGTCTAAAATTTTGCGATATATTCGAATCGCTTCATCAACATTACCCTTTTTCTGTTCTATCTGTGCTAATAAATACCACCGTTCAATTTCTAATGACAAACTATTCGTTTGTGGCATTTTGATTAAAAGATCTTGGGCTGCATCATATTGTCCTGTGTACACTAAATCGCCAGCCATTTTAACAAGATCGGTCGAAGACATAACAACATCTTTTACTGTACCAGACGTTTCTGCCAGCGCACCAACTGGCATAACTAGCAACAAACAAAATAAATATAATCTTTTCAACATTCATGCTTATTGTAATGTATAAAAAGACAAACACAAATATATTAAAAAAATCCAGCCCGTTTCAGCGGGCTGGATTTTTAACAATCACAATTATGGTTGCGGTTGTACTTTCATACCCCAAGCAGCTTGAACTTCATAATCACGTTCTGCACCATTTGTCAAATCGTAACTAGCCCCAATTTCTGCTGTACCTGCCGCTTCATTTCCTGTATTTACACCGTAATACCCTGGATTAAAGCTTGCATTTTCCATATCCCAGTGTTCACTTGCATCATATATTCTGTATTGCGATTCAATTTCATTTTGCGGACTATCATCAGCATAATTATTCTCGCCAGCCCGGAATGTCACACTTGGATCGCCATTGCCTGTTTTAGTGATCTTTATATCATAGAATTTATCACTAACATTAGGATCGGAATAGAAAGGCATGTCCAATGTTTGAACAGTGTTATTTCCAGACTTTGTGATTTTCATTGTGGCTTCACGAGTTGTGAACAACTTTGCTATATCTTTACCGTCATTATTATCACCTGTATCGGTTATACCATACGCAGCAAAGTTAGCCGCTCTTTGAGCACGATTATCACCACCAATAGAAGTGTACACACGACCTATTGCTGTGCCCTTATAGGTTGCACCCATAATTGGATCCAACGATGGACGATTTTCCGCCATACCAGATCCTTTTATTGCATAACCACCTGCAAATAATTGGTAATCTTCCTTGGCAAGTTTATCGCTAAGTTTTGCGGTTTCATCTTTGTGGTCATCTGCCGTCCAGCCATCTGTATCACCCGCTGTTACACGAACATCTTTTGTCGCATACACTGGATTAAAGTGACCAAAGTCAGAATATTGCAAAGCAGTTCCACTGCCATCAATATCGCTGCCATATGTGACAATATCCATAACTTCATCTACACGATTCCAGTGACCCGCACCCCATCCTGTATTTGCGGCTTTGATATTGTTCAGATTGGCCATCGTCAAGCCATCGGTTTCAACCATACGAAATACCGCTTCGTCACCAAGTTTATAGTACTTCCAATTTGCGCCTTCAAGTTGCCAGTACCCTTTACTTGACCAATTATGCGAAGCCCTTTCCGCCTCTAATGCCGCCGTTCTTTCACCAGGATCTTCTGGTAAAGTATTTGCAGCGACCGAACCTTTAAATTCATCTTCAACATATTCAAATATAGGAGCCCTGAACAAGTGCGAATCGGCACCTTGACGTGCGGCTGGCGCGCTGACCCCACCAACAACCATTTGAACATTTTCAATACGACCAGTATCTTCATTCAAACCTAGTTTCAAATAAGCATTGTCCGTCTTTGCTGCATCGGCTGCATACAATTTAACATCATCCAATCTATATGATGTAAATGTGTAACCATTAGCCCCTGGAACAGTTGATGCACGAACCACCCTTGATGCACCATTATTATTTGATGCGACAACAACTTCTGATCTCATCTGGGTAACATAGTTATTGCTTTCCACGTCTGCCGCATCGATAGCACTACGCATACCTGCTGGAATATCTGGTATTGTGTTTCTGCTGCCACCGCCACCAGAACCACCACCGCCACCGCCGCCGCCACAGGCAGCAAGTGCTAAAATTGATGTAAGAAGAAATAGTTTTTTCATTTCCCTTTCCTTTTTCTGAATTGTTAAATTTGCAAATTATACCAATCAATACAATAGTACATTGTCCCAGATGGAAACACAAGCGCAAAAAAAAAAAAAAAAACGAAGTAGAATC
>CAMHKP010000095.1 GCA_946185785.1 uncultured Alphaproteobacteria bacterium | reverse complement strand
GTAACTTTATCAAAAGTTTTTTTATCAAATGCTTTGTGTTGATAATCCCACCATAATGCATGTGTAGGGTCTTGATCGACATGTGGCATTTGTGCAAAATATTTTTTTGCACGCGCATCATTTAACACCAATGTTTTAAATAACAATTGATGCATAAAGTAGTCAAAATTATGATTTTCGTGCATCCAATAATCAAGAATCATTGCCCGCCATGCATCTAACAAATAAGCCCCTTTACGCGCACGAATAAAACAGTTTTGCATAAAACTATATGGACTACCGACATTCTTTCCAGCAAGATATACAAAGAAATCTTCTTTTATAATCCAATCTGGAATTGGTGCCGTTGCAAAAGCTGTTGCGTCTAACCAAATTCCACCATGTTCATACAATAATTCCACGCGACAAATATCGGCAAAATGTGCATTAGCAATCATGCCACGTTTATACTTGTCAACAATTTCTTCCGGCAACGTTATATAATCAAAAATCGTATCATAATCTAGAATAACCAATTCCTGTTTACAATTCTTACGAATACTGCGAAAACAGGCCTTAACTAACGCCGGCGCCTTCTTTTCCCCTTGCAACCATATTGTCCAAATTTTTTCATTTTTATCATTCTTTACAACTTTGCGTTCTGGAATCGCTGCAGCTGCAGGCAAATAACGTCTAAAATATTTTGGAATGATTCGCGAAATAACATCACTACGAACTTGACGACGACGAACACGTGAACGCCACGGCCAATTTAATATATGACCAAACATCATTACTTTTGTCATTGCCCACATACGTGCGATTTTCATTTTTCTTCCTTTTGTTATTTTATACAAACACGGGACAGGCGCAAACCTGTCCCACAATATTATTCTTCGTTATTTGACATACCGTCGTCATCGCTGGGACCGGTTGTCATTTCTTCGGCAATACCAGACGAACGCGCCATTATTTTGTCTAACAATTCTTGTTGCACATCCGGATGGTCTTTCAACCATTGACGTGCATTTGCTTCGCCCTGACCTATTCTTTCATTATTATAAGAATAGAAAGATCCAGCCTTTTCAATAAAGTCATATTTGACACCCATATCCAGAATTTCACTAATACGTGAAATACCTTCGCCATACATGATTTTAAAATCAACTGTACGGAATGGTGGTGCGACTTTATTTTTAACAATTTTGACACGCGTTTCATTTCCAACAACATTTTCTTTGTCTTTAATTGCACCAGTACGACGGATATCCAAACGCACAGACGCATAGAACTTTAACGCATTACCACCCGATGTTGTTTCTGGGTTACCGAACATAACACCAATTTTCATACGAATCTGGTTGATGAATATTAACAACGTATTACTGCGTGAAACACTGCCCGCCAATTTTTTCAACGACTGGGACATAAGACGCGCAGTTGTTCCAACAAAAGAATCACCTATATTGCCTTCTAATTCAGCCTTGGGTACCAATGCCGCGACCGAGTCAATTACAACAACATCAACCGCGCCCGACTTAATAAGTGTATCGGCAATTTCCAATGCCTGTTCACCCGAATCCGGTTGTGAAATGATCAGTTCACTAACATTTACGCCCAATTTCTTTGCATATGATGGATCCAGCGCATTTTCCGCATCAATATATGCACATGTGCCACCTTTCTTTTGTGCTTCGGCAACCGCGTGCAACGCAAGTGTTGTTTTACCAGAACTTTCTGGACCATAAATTTCAACAATACGACCACGTGGATAACCACCAATACCCAATGCAATATCCAACCCCAATGACCCAGATGAAATTGCTTCGATATTCTGTTGTGAACCATCACCCATTTTCATGATGGCTTCTTTACCAAATTGCTTTTGAATTTGTGCCAAAGCTGATTCCAGCGCCGGATTTCTGGCCGGAGCTACATTTTCCTTAACTACTTCTTTTTTCGCCATAAAATTCCCCTTTGCTTAACACTGGAATCATACAAAGAAAAACAAATTCACGCAACAGAATTTATTTGTGTGGGGTTATGATAATTCCAACCGTCAACGCCCCGACAACCGCCGGTATAAACCACACCGCAGATGTTGCGCCAAAATATGTAATACACGCCGCCGCCAATACTGGTGTTATAAAATTCGGCAAATATACACTTGTACGAAAAACCCCATAAAACCGTGTTCTTTGTGCCGGAACAGTATTATCAAAGAACATCAAGTCGTGCACAGGTTCCATCAACGCCCCAGAAAACTGCCATGCAACAAATACAGCCAACAACGGATATCCAGAAATCATGCATGCCGTTGCTGCTAATACTGCAAACGATGCAAAACCCAATATTAACCATATATTTTTACCATATTTACGGACGGCACGCCCCATAACTTCAGACAAAATAATATATGGAATAATACCAAGTGTAAGAACCAACCCAAGCGTATCCTTGGAAAATCCGGCTTCAATTACGACAATTGGCACATACAGCAATCGCACCGATCGCAAAGAATAATATCCAAAGTTTATCAAATACGCACGCAACATCCCAGGTGCCGCAAAGAACGCACGTGTATTTTTCCACAACGCACGGAATGTACGACGTGGATTTACCGGTTTTATCTGTTTATCTGGCTGAACAATGTGGAACCATTTAAAGAACAAGAACGCCAGTATATATATAATAGATGATGCCATAAATGCCGACCTGTTTCCCCAGACGCCTGCAATCGTGACAGCGATCATTGGTGCAAACAACGCCCCGATATTCAACCACAAATGATATCTTGCGTTAAGGCGCGCCATACCAATTTTTCCAGAAAAATCAGACATAAACAACGGTACCAACATTTGACTTAATGTAATGGCAATACCAGTTGTAAAATCAAGCGTGACAAATGTTCGTGGTAATATAGAAAAACTCATCA
>CAMHKP010000094.1 GCA_946185785.1 uncultured Alphaproteobacteria bacterium | reverse complement strand
CATATTCAACACATGTTGGTTTTGTACTGGATGCCATTGCGGCACACAAAACAGATTTAATCTCATCATTTTGTGATTGCAACGCTTCACCAACCAATTTGTTATATTTCTTGGTATAGTTTTGGTTCGCGCGTTCAATACCAGAATTTATAATCGCCAACACAGACGAATCCAACAGGTTTGGATAACGCGCATTTGTACGATCAACACCATTTTCGGTTGTACGTGTACGAATCTGGGACATATCACGCCCTTCGACACAATTCTTGATTGTTTGATCTTGCGACAAAATAGCAATCTTTTGATTTATCTTGTTCGCTGTTGATTGCAACGAAGACACCACGCGTTGTACAGTTGCATTTGTATCATTCAAGTGGCTTTTATAGTCAGATATATTGACTTCATATTTACCAAATCTAACATCTTCTGGATCTTGTTCGTCACCAATCTGGCTTATTTTTACATTACCGAAAGATACCAATCCTTCAATCACATAATTACCACTATTGTCCTTATATGATAACAGCGATTCTGTACCAATATCGTTATCATCTTCAAATGCTGCACAGGTTGCCGTATCACCACACAGTTCCATCATCTTGGTCGTGACTGCATTTTGGCATTGTGTCAACATGGTATTATCTATGTTCAACAAAACACCCATAACCAAGTCAGATATTTCAGCCAATGATTTTTTACTGTTCCCTTCTTGGCACGCAACCAATTTGTCTGTTGGGCACATATCTAAAACAGTATTTAAATCCAACCCAACACATTGTGAATAATCTGGACCACAACGATCAGCCGATTGCAGGCAAGATTTCACCGCCTTGGTACAAGAATCAACGCGCATAGACGCCAAACGCGCGACAACAAAATTCCAAATATTTGATTGTTCTGCCTTGGCTGCTGAAGTCGCGTCAATACCACATGCATTAAGCGGTATTTTACACAAACTCAACATTGTTTCTGGACGTGTCAAACACATATCATATGAACCTTCTGGATCGTTCGGGTCAATGTTATCTTTACACGCTTTTTGGAAACATTGTGATATATTGCTAATACAGCCTTGACGCGCGCTATCTTCGGCAATAAGTTCTGCTGATTTGATTGTTGGTGCAATTTCACGCAGGAAAGTATCCCAAACCTGATCAGCAACTGCAACACATGACTTTGTGATATTTTCGCACAATGGCTTTTTCGCAATCAACGTATCATATGTTGACGCAGAAATTTCAATATTTGTCACCGCACCCTTTATCGAATAGTTTTGTGTTTTCTTTTTTGATGTGGACTTGGTCACATTTGTGTTATCAAATGCGGCAACCGATGCACACTTTGAAAAATCTTCGCCACATTCTGCAGTTGTTTGCATACACTTTTTAAACTGAATTGTGCATTGTCCCAAATCATATTTATTTGCACTCTGCAATTGTTCCAATGCCGCTTCACGCAACGCACGCTGGGCAGTCGAAAGCTTATTCTGGCTGGCATTTTTCTGTTGCTTTAAACTGTTTTCATACGCGGAACAATCAGACTTAATACGCTGCGCATACAGCAATTGCAACATAGATGTTTCAGCCGAACATTCTGGAATTTGCGCCATACACAAATCAGCCGCTGCGCGATGTAATGCATCACCAGTCTTGCCATCTATGACATCTCCAGAATCAAACACATCGTCTGCATCACTAAAATCAACCGATGTATCCCACATCGACAAATCAAGTGCTTTACGTGCCTTTTTGCTGGATTCACCACGAACAAGCGCACTGTCTGCAATTGCGTTTGCCTTGGCAATAGCTGCATCGGCATTATCGCCCATTTCAATACGTTCCACGCCAACTGTTGCCATTTGATATGATTGCTGATCTAACGCCTCTATTTCCGCCAAAACAGCATCTAATTCGGCATTTCTATCACTGCAAATACAACGACCACCACTGGTATTATCCAGCATACAAAACGCATCCATACAGCCAAAATATTTATTCTGGCATTCTTCGTTTACAGCCGTATTTTTGGTCGCACCCACAATTTTAGTCCCAGAATTTATAACTTTTTGTGTTGTTGTAGCCGCACGTGCCTTAACTGTTGGTGTTGTCATCGCACTGCGTGCTGCAACCGCACTGCGTGCCGAAGATACAGGTGTTGCACTGCGTGCTGCAACCGCACTGCGTGCCGAAGATACCCCCGTCGCAGCCGAACCAGCGCCACCACCGCTACGTGCCGATTGACGTGGCGCAGCATTCGCCCCCGCAATCACACCCAACACAACCAGTCCAGAAATGATAAATTTCCTCATATAAACCCCTTTCCTGTTTTACTAATTTTATCATAAATTGGGGCTTATTAAAAATGTTTTTTAAAAAAAACGGGGCAAATGCCCCGTTTAATTATTTACCTGTTGCACGACGTTTAACTGCAACTTCTTTTTTCGCTGTCGCCGCCTTCGCTGCCTTTGGTGCTGCTTTTGCGACCTTGGCTGCTGGTGCCTTAGCAGAAGTTTTCTTGGCTGCTGGTGCTGATGCAGCTTCTGTTGCTACTTCGTCTTTTGTTTCTGCGGCAACTGTTTTTGGTGCTGCTTTTTTCGCGTTTTCATCACGATCGACCAATTCGATAATTGCCATTGGTGCCGCATCACCATAACGGAATCCAGCTTTCAAAACGCGTGTATAACCACCGTTGCGTTTTGCATAACGTGGTCCCAAAACAGTGAACAATTTTTTAACAACCAAATCTGAACCATTACCTAATTCAGATGCAATCAAACGACGATTTGCAACACTGTCAACTTTTGCACGAGTAATCATCTTTTCGACAACACTGCGCAAGTCTTTTGCCTTTGGCAAAGTCGTTTTGATTTGTTCACGTTCAATTAAGTTTTTCGCCAAGCCAATGAATAAAGCTTTGCGTGCATTTGTGTCGCGGTTA
>CAMHKP010000093.1 GCA_946185785.1 uncultured Alphaproteobacteria bacterium | reverse complement strand
GATAATCTGGCACATTACCGTCATACACACAGACACATTTTATGCCATAATTTTTTTCAATCAATCGCGATAAAGCCAACACAGAACACAGCGCATCACCATCTGGATTTTTGTGCGCCATTATCGCAATGGTTTTAGCACTGCGCAATTTTTCATCAAAAATCTTTATATTCTTGTTCATTTATTCTAACGCGATATCTTCCAAGAAAAACTGAGGCGACACATGACCGTTATACTCGTTTTTCTTTAATTTACCTAATACTGTTATTGTAGTGTTTGTATTTGCATCGTCCAGTAAAAAATTACCCACTGGCGTACCCACCAGATTAAACCCAACAAACGCTAATTGGTTACCGCGACCTGTTGAAAGGCTGCCCCGCAAGTGAGAACCATTTCCCATTGGTGTCGCAAAACGCAACATTCCACCATGCAAAACCAGTGTTGGTTCAGGGTTTCCTTGACCAAACGGCTCAAGTGCTGACATTTTATTTATCAAATCAAGCGTTGCACCCGTTGCGTTTAATTCGGCATCAACTAATGTTTCACCGATTGGTGATTTGCCGTTTAGTTGTTCCAAAACAGACTTTTCTAGGAATTCACAAAATTCGGCTTCTTTATCTGCAACCAGCGAAAATCCAGCAGCTGCCGCATGGCCACCACCTTCGGTTAAAATACCTGCATTTAATGCCTGATGTATAATAGCCCCCAAATCAACACATGCGATTGAACGCCCAGAACCATTTATAATCCCATCGCATTTTGTTGCGACACACGACGGTAAATTATATCTGTCTTTTAAGCGCCCAGCGATAATCCCCATAACACCACCATGCCAATTATCGCCACATACAAACAAGCTGTGCCGTCCAGATGCACAACAGGCATCTGCTTTTTCTGTAGCACTAAGCATAATGGCATTTTGAATATCTATACGTTCTTGATTCATTGCATCTAAGCGGTTTGCCAAATCAGACGCAATCAACGAGTTGTCTGTCAACAACAATTCCAGCGCAGGCGATGCAGAATCAAGCCGTCCAGCCGCATTTAAACGTGGCCCTAAAACGAAACCAGCTGCATAAACAGATGCATTTTTTACCCCTGCAACATCCATCAACACCCGCAGTCCTAAGTTCTGTTTACGGTTTAAAACACGCAACCCAGTTGTCACAAACGCACGATTTAATTTTATCAGCGGCATTGTGTCGCATATTGTTCCCAACGCAACCAAATCCAGATAATCGCGCAAATCGGTATTCGCGATTTTATTTTGCATTTCGTTATCTATATCACGTGATTTTAATTCGCGACGTAATGCGACAAGTGTCATAAACGCAACACCAACCCCAGCCATATATTGAACACCCGATGTATCATCAACGCGTTTTGGATTCACAACAGCATCGGCTGATGGCAAAACTTCGTCTGGCGAATGGTGATCTGTCACAACAATTTTTAAACCGATATCTTTGGCATGCTTAACTTCTGCTACACCACTTATTCCACAATCAACAGTAATTATTAACTTTGCACCACTTGCGGCAATTTCATCTATGGCTGCAATATTTAACCCATACCCCTCGCCTTCACGTGTTGGCAAATGCCATACGACATCACACCCCAATGCACGCAGATATTTAACCATGATTGCAGTTGATGTTATACCATCAACATCATAGTCACCATATATTGCAATTTTTTCGTGCGACAACACAGCGTCTGCGATAATATGCGCAGCCTTATCCATATCAGTCAAACTGGATGGATTGGGCATATATTTAATACTAGGATTCAAAAATTCTTCAACATCGACAGCATCTGTAATGCCACGTCGTGATAAAATTTTTTCAACCAAATGGTCGGTTGCATATGTATTATCCACTGAATCTTCATACGCATCCATAACCCATGCCCGACCAAGCATGGATTTATCAACTATCTTTCTCACTATATACTCTTTTTTATTATCAAGAGTATTATAATCTAAAATTATTCAAAAAGCAAAGGCAGGATACCGTCAATAATTTTTCCAGCCGTCGGCACTGCATTCCATGCAGCCGTACGTAAATTATAATTTTCTTTAATTCCCTTTGGTTCATCCAATATAACTAACAAAACATATTGTGGTGAATTTATTGGGAAAACCCCAGCAAATGCAGTCAAATTACGCATTTTATCTATCTTGCCGTTTGCATCACGTTTTTCCGCAGTTGCTGTTTTACCACCAATTTCGATTCCCTTTATACGTGCTTTTTGGCCACTGGTTTCTTCGGTAATACGGAACATAATCTCGCGCAATTTTTGTGATATTTCTGCACTTAAAACACGTTCGCCATTAATCGCACCCAATGGTCGCTTTTGCAATGTTGGATAAACATAAATTCCACCATTAGTCATCGCATTTACCGCCAGCAACAAATGCATTGGTGTCACCGATATACCATGCCCAAACGCAACCGTTGCACGTTCCACAGGTCCCCATTTACGCGGCATCAAAGACATTTCTGTTGTCCCAAATTCCAATTCTAATTTTTCATCAAAATGCAGACGATGGAAAAATTCTTTCTGGGCACCATCTGGCAAATCCAGTGCTATCTGGGCACTGCCACTGTTGCAAGAATGCAACATAATTTCATCAACATTCAAATGTGGGCGTGGCGGTTTGAATGTTCGTACATCACCAATAGATGCCGTCACTTTTCCAAACTTATTCAAAATTTTGTATGGCTTCGCGACATAGTATTCTTTATGAATTCCATTTTCATATGCCAATGCCGTATTAAATATTTTGAATATAGAACCCATTTCATATAATGCACGCATTGGTTTAAACATACGATTTGCAACCGGATCAATATTTTTATTTTCTGGATCAAAATCTGGTAACGATACCATCGCAACCATTTCCCCAGTACGCGAATTCATTAATAACCCCATTGCACCTTTGGCACTATATTTGCTCATCGC
>CAMHKP010000092.1 GCA_946185785.1 uncultured Alphaproteobacteria bacterium | reverse complement strand
CGTGCCCAAAACAATTTCATTTGCACGTGCCGCAGATTTAATCACGCCATGCAACGCGCTTGGGGTATTACTTGGAATAGTAAGTGTTTCCAATTTTGCACCGTTACCAACCTTGCGTTCAGTGCGTAATCCACGAACCGTTTTCAATATATCCAACGCGATTTGCATTTCACTAACATCTGTATCGCGTGCGGCATCCACACTTGGATATGCGGTCAAATGCAGTGTTTCGCCACCTTCGGTTTCACGATAAATCTTTTGCCACAATTCTTCGGTAATAAATGGAATAAATGGCGCATACAGACCGATTATACTACGCAATACTTCCCACAGTGTCCACTGCGCTGCTAATTTTGATTCTGCACTATATTTTTCCGGCGACCAGAACCGATCTTTGATAAATTCAAGATATTGATCACAGAATATATCCCAGAAGAATGTATCAATTGTCGCACGTGAATTATAGTTGTCGTATTTATCCAAATTCTTGCGTGTTTCCGCAATTGTCTTGTTTAATTCCGCCAACACCCATCTGTCTTCGACAAAGCGATTTGCAACATCGATTTTCTGTGCTGTCTTTGGATCAAAATCTTCCAAATTCATCAACACATAGCGTGATGCGTTCCACAATTTAGTAAGCAATTTTGAACCACGCTTAACTTCATCATCGCTGTATCGCAAATCGGTTCCAATTGGCGCGGTTGCAACCCAATAGCGCAATGCATCGGTTCCAAACTTTTCAATTGCATCCAACGGATCTGTTCCGTTGCCCTTGGTCTTGGACATTTTTTGACCTTTGCTGTCGCGTACCAAGCCATGGAAATTTACCGTTTTGAACGGAACATCGCCCATAACGTATAACCCCATCATAATCATACGCGCCACCCAAAAGAAAATAATGTCTGCCGCGGTGTATAACAAATCAGTTGGGTAATATTTCTTTAATTCATCTGTATCAATTGGCCAACCCAATGTTGAAAACGGCCACAAGCCAGACGAGAACCACGTATCCAAAACATCTGGATCGCGTGTAAGCTTCTTTCCACCAGATTGTTTAATTGCTTCTTCTTCGCTTTCTGCAACATAAACTTTGCCATCTTCATCATACCATGCTGGGATATGGTGTCCCCACCACAACTGACGTGAAATTGCCCATGGACGAATGTCTTTCATCCACGCCATAAATAAATTATAGCGATGTTCTGGCATAAACTTTATTTTGCCTTCCTCTACCGCTTTAATTGCAGGCTTTGCCAATGTTTCAGCATCAACAAACCATTGATCTGACAACCACGGTTCAACAACCACGCCACCACGTTCCGAATATGGTGTTGGAATAATTTTATCTTCAATTTTAACTAACAACCCAGCCGCTTCGATATCTTCCATTACCGCTTTACGTGCATCATAGCGATCCATACCCCAATATTTTTCTGGAACAGGTGCAGCAGATATCATTTTCGCAGTTGGTGTTAAAATACAAACTGGGGTTAAATTATGACGCAAGCCAACCTCATAGTCATCAAAGTCATGTGCTGGTGTAATTTTCACAGCCCCTGTACCCTTTTCTGGATCGGCATGCACATCACCAATAATTGGAATTTCAATATCAGTTAATGGAATAATTGCGCGTTTACCAATAAGGTGTTTTAACTTTTCGTTTTCTGGATGTACCGCAATTGCCTGATCGCCAAACAGTGTTTCCGGACGTGTGGTCGCGATTTCAATAAAGCCACCATCAACCAATGGATAGTTGAAATAATAAAACTTTCCATGTTCTTCGCGTGTATCTATTTCCAAATCTGAAACTGTTGTCTGTTGTTTTGGGCACCAATTTACCATACGTTTTGCACGATAAATTAACCCTTCGTTATACATTTTCACAAACAACTTGGTAACCGCAGCCGACAAACCATCGTCCATAGTGAATCTTTCACGTTTCCACACTGGTGTCACACCCAAAATGTGCAACTGGTTTATAATCTGGCCACCCTTGTCATTTTTCCATTTCCATGCAATATCCAGCTTTTCATCCACCGACAAACTGTGTGGATTTATACCACGTTTTGATAAATCGCGTTCAACCAATAACTGGGTTGCAATAGAAGCATGGTCGGTTCCTGGTTGCCACAAAACATCAAAACCAGCCATACGTTTATACCGACAAACAATATCGGTCAAAACATTATCCAGCGCATGCCCCATATGCAGACTTCCCGTCACATTTGGTGGTGGCATCATCATACAAAACGACTTCTTGGCCGAATTTACATCATTCGCCCAAAAATCGTTAGAATCCCAGAATTCTTGGATTCTGGTTTCAATTTCGCGTGGATTTATGTTTTTGCCCAGTTCAATTTTCATGTTCGACCCCGATATTATCTATATTTAACCGCCAAATCTTAGCATATTAAAATCAAATTTCAAGCATACATATCTGTATTATTTATTGACAAAACATGACATTGTGGTAAATTCGTAGACATGAATAAAGCATTCAAAAAATTTTTGATGGGTCTAATCGCGAAAAATACCATTTCCGTATTCAACGACGAAACTGGCTCTGACTATCAAATTCCAACGCCAGGCATTGAAGGTTATTTATTAAACCCATCAACACCAATATCTGCATTTGATAAAATGGACATAATGGAAGAATGCGATTTTATAATTTCATGCCAATACGTTTTGAATGGTGGTATACCACTTGGTGTATACAGATTGGAATATGGCGACATGGTACTAGAAACAGCCAGCGCACCCTTGTTTTCAACGCCAAAAAATCAAAAGGCACGCGATTTGATTTCGTTGGCACGCGCATGTTCTAAAAAAATCATCGCGCAACAAAAAATGGCAGAACAACGAAATATGATTATGAGTATGGTACACGATATAAATCGTATTAGCTAAAAAGGATAAAACATGCGACAAATCGTATATAACAATATTATACAATTGATTAAAAATAAT
>CAMHKP010000091.1 GCA_946185785.1 uncultured Alphaproteobacteria bacterium | reverse complement strand
GTCACCAAAATTAGTCACAGATTGCCCCACGTAATGTCCAACACCAGAATCAACACACATGTTACTTAAATCGTCACCATAGGTAAATCCGCTACTGTTGGCATTGCTGTTGGTAAAGAATCGCCCTGTGACTGTATCAAATATACCTATTTCGCCTGTATCTTCTTGGCGCACCGGCAAGAAATTATGCACCAACACATTGTTTTCATACAACCGTATCCAATACACACGCCCCTTGAAATTATAAGACATTTCTTGGACACCGTTATCGAACAAGTGTATAGGCTTGTCTGTCACAATTCCACCATCGTGTGCCATGTCTCTTGTATCACTGCCATCTGTCAGGTATTGCCGACCATTTTTAAATTCATAGGTAATATCATATACACCATCTTTGACCAATGGGTGGTCGGGTCCCCGCAAACGCGCCCCTGTGGCAACAACCCATACTTTAAACTGATTGTCTGCCCAACCCACAGAATATCCCCCAGTGGGCGTCTGATTTCCAATTATATTAAAATTCTTGCTTGATGCGATATTTTCAGATACCCCAACGCGAATCTCGCCACGAATCTTGTCTGAATTATGCACGAACCCCGTATTGATGTATGCATCACCGGGGCTTTCCAAATATTCCAGAACGGTAAAACCGTATACACCAGGGGCTTCGACATATGTTCCAGCGGTACATTGTATTTGGCATTGTGACACATCTGTTTTGTTATTCTCAATATTGTAATCATATCCACTTGGGCATGGTGTACATGTATTCAACATATTGTCAAAAAAGTATGCACCAGCACAAATACACGAAATCTTGCTGTCCCAACTGGATTCGTATTGGGTTGTATATTGAATTGAACCCGTTGGACATGCCGTCGCCAAACCAGTATTCTGGAATGTGTTAACCCACATATTTGAAACGGTTGGGCTGTTATTTGCAACCAAACCAGCAAATGCCGTTGATGGTATAAATCCAGACAAATTAGTATCCCCATTAAATGTTTTATTAAACATATACTCTGCGGGTGTGGTAATATCTGCGAACAATCCCGCGGGAATCGATGTTAGACTGGTACAACCAGAAAAACTTTCGTGAAACATATATTTTGCGTTTGCACTGCCGCTTAAACCACTGAACAGCGTTGATGGAATGGATGTCAAATTACTGGCGCCATCAAACAAGGATGCAAAACTAGGCACTTGGTTTGATGCCGATCCCAACTGCGGAAACATTTCACCCAACGCACCCGAAATCGAGGCTATTTTCTGCTGATTACTGCTGGCACCGAATTGTATCGCCGAATTGGTTGATGATGCATCAAGACCCACGCTGGCATAGCCAGTTGCAGTTCCGCCAAAAAGTATTGTGTGCGCACCCGCAGTTGACCATTTGCACGATACTTCTGAAACAAGATTTGTTGTTTTCGTAAGTGTTTTTCCAGATGTACCCGCCCCCGACAACGTACCATTTTTCCCACAATCAATGTAAAAGGTTCCCTTGGCTGACATCCAGATATTCAATTGACCATTTGCCGCCAAATTGGTTGTCGTAAGTGTGAATTTAACCGTTTCGCATTGACTGCCATTGCCAGTCACATCAATTTCATTTTCCGTACACGCCACAGCCGCGTTCACAATGAACACGCACAACAGACACGCAAAGACCGCATAAAACATGCGTTTCAAGGTTAAAACGTCCCCCTTTCCATAAATCTTTCAAGAAAATCGTACAAAAAAACCACAATCCCAATCAAGCGTTTTTTAATGTTTATTAATAATAAATTATTAATAAAAAATAAAAAACCGTCTTTTCAGACGGTTTTAAAAACTTTGGTGCGAGCAAAGTACTTCGCTTGCGCTCGCCTCGCAACCCTTCGGGTTCTCGCCCCTTTGCGAAGCAGCACTTTCAAACACCTAAAACTTTGGTGCGAGCAAAGGGGCTCGAACCCTCGACCTCAACCTTGGCAAGGTTGCGCTCTAGCCAACTGAGCTACGCTCGCACTGTGTGGGGTATTTTGACATAACTTTTTTGACTTTGCAAGTGTTTTTTGTAAAAAAGAACCGCCCACAAAATGGCGGTTCTTTTTTTAACCATTAAAACCATTTCCACGGTTGCAATACTTTCAACAAACTTACTGCGGTACGTTTGTCTGCGAATGTATGTCCGCAACGTGGGCAAACAATAAATGGCGCAGTCAATCCCTTGACATACTTGCGTATCATTAACCAGATGTACAAACCTGCGCCCCACATAACCAACAAATACGCCCACATAACATAGCCAAAATATTTATTCACAGTTTTGATAATCGTTTGAACAAAATCCAAATCCGATTTCACTAATTCTGCGTAAATCTTACGTGCGGTTGGCCATGAAGATGGTTGCCATGGATACACATGTTTAATGTCATACTGTGTCAACAACATTGCTGTTGCAGAATCAACATTTTTCTTAATCGCTTCGTCAATAACCTTATCAACTTCGGTTTTGGCAACCTTGGTTAATTCATTTTCAACACTAGTCAATTTTTTGTTCACCAATTCTGCGGTATCATCAACCTTGGCAATCGCTTTGTCTGCCTTGCCAATTGTGTTATCGACTTTATCGACAGCCTTGTCCACGCCCGATGTGTTAATACCAAATTTACCGGCAATACCACTTAACGTTTTAACACCAGATGTTGTATCTTTGGCTTTTGCAGTTGTGTCTTTGGCCTTGGCGGTAGTATCAGTGACTTTGTTCACCTGATTTTCAGCCATTTTCACTTTGTCGATAACCTGACCGATTGGTTTTTCCAGATTGATTGATTTTTTTAGCCCCTGCAACATTTTGGTATATTGGTCGGCAACATTGCGTTGCAAATCATAGAAAATCGCCACAACTGTTGATTGTTTTAACGACGTTGCATATTTGTTTTTAACATGTAATGGGAACCACGCGACAAACGAAATCCATATCACAGAGATGATTGCAAATGTAATTTTAAC
>CAMHKP010000090.1 GCA_946185785.1 uncultured Alphaproteobacteria bacterium | reverse complement strand
TTGGGGGCGTTCGTTGCCAAATTGTGTCTGATAAAACACTTGAATTTCGTGGGGTTTGAGTATAAAATTCGCTGGTCGTTTATAAATTATGGAGTACACCGATGGCAGATGATATGAAGAAAATTCAGGAACGTGAAGCAAAATGGCAGCGTCGCTGGCGCGACGCACGTGCGTTTGTACCGAAAAATGATGGTACGCCTAAATACTATAATTTGATTGAATTTCCATTTCCGTCTGGGTCGGGGTTGCATGTTGGACATATGTTGCCATATACTGGCATGGATGTTATGGCGCGTTTCAAACGTATGCGCGGATATGATGTGCTGTACCCTATTGGTTATGATTCAATGGGAATTTCGTCTGAAAAATATGCAACAAAAATTGGAAAACACCCACGTGATTCTGTGGCGGAACTGATAAAAATCTTTGAAAAAGATATTGCAGTCATGGGATTGTCGTTTAATCCAGAATCAACTGTTGCGACATCTGATGCAGAATTCATTAAATGGACCCAATGGATGTTTATTCAATTCTTTAATGCTGGGTTGGCATATAAATCTGAATTGCCGATGAATTGGTGTCCAAATTGTAAAACAAACCTGACCAACGAAGAATTGGAAGATGGTTGCTGTGAACGTTGTCATGGCCCCGTTGAAAAGAAAATGAAGTTGCAATGGAATTTGGCGATTACGAAATATGCTGACCGACTGATTGACGATTTGGCATTGGTGGACTATCCAGAACGGGTCAAGACACAACAAATAAATTGGATTGGTCGTTCATATGGTGCCGAAGTTGACTTCCGTGTTGGCGACGATTTGTTGACTGTTTACACCACGCGCGTTGATACAATTTATGGTGCAACATTCTGTGTGATGGCACCAGAACACAAACTTGTTGAAAAATGGTTAAATGAAAACAAAATCAAGAACAGTGCGGATGTACGGGAATATATTGCCGCAGCACGCGCGAAAAGTGAATTCGAAAGAACCGATGTGAACAAGGAAAAAACAGGTGTCAAACTGGATGGTGTTATGGCGACAAACCCATTTACAAATACCCCTATTCCAATCTTTATATCGGACTATGTTTTGACCGATTATGGTACGGGGGCAATTATGGCGGTGCCGGCACATGATTCGCGCGATTGGGATTTTGCCAAGAAATTTGGTCTGGATATAATTCCAGTCTTGTCGGGTGGAGAGCCGGACGCGGTTTACGAAGGTGATGGTCCACACATAAATTCTGCGTTTATGGACGGTATGAACAAGGCGGATGCGATTGATGCGGCAATTAAATATGGGGCCGAACGTGGTTTTGTTCGTGCAACCAAGAAATATAAATTAAAAGATTGGGGATTTTCGCGCCAGATGTATTGGGGCGAACCGATTCCATTGGTGCATTGTGATAAATGTGGTTGGGTGCCGGTGCCAGATGACCAATTGCCATTATTACAACCGCATATGACCGATTATAAACCAACCGAAGATGGCGAAAGTCCGTTGGCGCGTGCAACCGATTGGGTAAATACAACATGTCCAAAATGTGGCGGCAATGCGCAACGGGAAACCGATACAATGCCACAATGGGCGGGGTCGTCTTGGTACTTTATGCGCTATCTGGATCCACGAAACGATAAAGAATTTTGTTCACGCGCACAGCTGGATAAATGGATGCCGGTCGATCATTATAATGGCGGTATGGAACACACAACGCGACACCTGCTCTATTCGCGATTCTGGTACAAGGCATTGTATGATTTGGGTTTTGTGCCGGGGGTTGAACCATATAAAAAACGCACCAGCAGTGGTTTGCTGATGGCGGCAGATGGGTCAAAGATGTCCAAATCGCGTGGTAATGCGGTTCCGTCAACCGATGTTGTAAATCGTGCCGGTGCCGATGCGTGTCGTATGACGATTTTGTCACTGGGGCCATGGGAACAAAACGTTAATTGGTCCGAAGGTACATTGGCGGGCGTTCAGCGTTTCTTGAAGCGAGTCGAAGCATTGGCGGATAACTTAACCGATGATGCGATGGATGCCGAACAGGAACGTTTGATGAACCAATTGATTGCTGATGTGACCGAACGCATTGACGGTATGAAGTTTAATACTGCAATTTCCGCGATGATGGAATATATCAACGCATTCGGTGGGAAAATGCCCCGCCCCGCGTATGTCGCGCTGATTCAGGTACTGAACCCGTTCGCACCACATTTGACCGAAGAAATGTGGGAAAAATTAGGAAACCATGAAATGTTGGTACATGCCACATGGCCGACATACGATGAATCAAAATTGGTTAAACACGATATGACGATTGTTGTGTCCATAAATGGTAAACGTGCGAACGACTTTGTTGTGTCGGTGAATGCAAGCGAAGACGAAATAACTGCGGCGGCAAAAACGGCTGCGGGTGCGAAATTGGACGGCGCAACAATAATTAAAACAATCGTTGTCCCAAACAAGTTAGTGAATTTCGTGGTTAAAAAATAAAAAATAACCGCCCGTTTGGGCGGTGTTTTTTATGATATCTTTTGAATACGACGGACACGACGTTCGCAATCGTCAAATGGGCTTTCCAAGAAAGTTTGAACGCAAACGAATGCCATTTCAATATCAATATCATCAGCGGCCAATGCAAGCACATTTATATCGTCGTGGAAACGGTCGTCGCGCGCTTGTTCTGGACGGTCAACGCGTGATGCGCGAATATGACGATAACGGTTTGCAGCAATCATAACGCCCGCGCCGGTGCCACAAATAATAACACCACGTGATTTTGGGTCATCCGCCATGGCTTCGGCTAATTTTGCGGCAACGTCTGGATAATCAACCGGTGTGTTCAAATCGTCTGTCCCCAGATTCACGACTATATAACCAGCCGCATTCAGCATTTCGATCAGGTATAATTTTAACCCCACCCCACGATGATCAGCAGCGATATAAACTTTGGATACTGTTTTATTCATGCTTTTTATCCTTGTCTTTG
>CAMHKP010000089.1 GCA_946185785.1 uncultured Alphaproteobacteria bacterium | reverse complement strand
TATTTCTGATATCTTGTTTTGGCATAAAAATACAATCTCTTTCATATAATTATAGCATAAAATCCTTGCCATTGCATATGGTTTATACATATAATTGTTTTTGAAATCTTTACGGGGGAAAAAATGAAGAAAATATCTATTTTGTTATTAGTTGCATTGGTATCATCACCGGCATTGGCAAATTACGATGATGAATATGATTCGTATGATGACGAAGAATCATATACAACCACAACATATGAAACACCAAAGGCTAATCAGCGTGATACATATGCTGGATTGCGCATTCATCGTAATGAACATATTGCGTTGACATATGACCAAGACAGTGGTCATGACATAACTATTCGCGACAACAATTTTGGGATTGGTGCATTCATCGGCAATCGGTTGACCGATTATGTGAAACTGGAATTCGAAACAATGTACACTGGCATATCGGGCACCAAGCATGCCACCGATTTTGACTATAACATATGGTCAAACATGTTAAATATAAATTTATATAAAAACTATGGCGGTGCGGTTGAACCATATGTTGGTGTCGGTATTGGATTTACCGACATTTGGGGTGATGCTGCGCACACACACGACAGCGAATTTGATTTGTCATTTGCGTTAATGGCTGGTGTAAATTTTGCGTTAAATCAGTATATTGATTTGAATCTTGGCATACGTTATGTTGATTACGGTGAACTGGAACACAAATACGGCACCACCAAGTTAGACGCAACCGAAATATACATCAGTGGCGCATATAAATTCAATATATTCTAAAAATAACCAGTAATATAAAAACGCCCAAATGGGCGTTTTTTATTTTTCATCAAGAACAGACGGTGCCCCCAATGCCAATTTGCGTCTTACGATTGGAATGCCGAACAAATATGTCGTACGAGTTCTGTATTTTTCTTCGACACGCATAAACGGCATGCCAAATATTTTATATCTGTATATCATATTCGTCATACGTTGGAACATATAATCCATCAATTGTTGACCATCACCACCAGATGTATCTTCTTCGTCAGATTTAGAACACGCGTCTTTGCTGATTGACATCTTATACGCACTTTCCAAGAAACTGTTGTTAATCTTGGTATTGTTATAATTATCCATAAATTTGATGATATCTGAAATGTTTTGCCCCAATACAACATTCCCGTTTTCATCAATATATTTCTTCGTTGGGTCAACACATTTGGCGTAATCATCACCGCATACCATATCATCTGTCATACATGTTTCCAACGCACCGATACACCCCTTGATATCATACTGGTTTTTGTTTTGCAGAACCGCCAAACGTGCCTTTTGCAACATACGTTCCGCACTGTGCACATTTGAAACCAATGTTTCATTCATTTTCTTTAAACCAGCTTCATATGCGATACAGTCTTTATCAATTGCCAAATCATAATTACCAGAAACCTGTTGTGCTGTGGCCCCTGCCTTTTTACATTGGTTCAAAACCGTATTGCAACGATTTTTTGCGGCACTATATAATTCTGCGCCACGCAAGTTAGATAAACTGCTGGTTGTATTAGTGTTCAAGAAATCCAAACTGAATAAATCAGATTCAGCAGAAAAATCAAGATCCATATCTATACCAAAACCATCCGACACATATGATGCCGTTGCTGATTTTGGATCTTTTATCATCTGTTCAATCTGTTCCAGCATATTACGATTTTCTGTATTATCTTTTGTTCCAGAAAGCGCATCTTCTGCTTCTGTCGCAGTCATAATTGCCCGAATTTCATCAGCAGATAAACCGATATAGCGAATATTTTGTGCAACTTCGTTCAATTTTGCGTTCGCAGAATTTACAGCCTCTTCAACCTTGCTGTATTTAGATAAATTCGAACTGCAACTGCAACGTTTTTGATTGGCATCTATAACCGCACAAAACTGATCCATACATTCGTTATACTGTTGCTGACAAGATTTATTTAATTCAGCAGTTTGTTCCAAAACATCTTTTGCCTCTGCAATAGATTCTTTGGTTACGGTCTTGGACGTTGCACGACCTGTCACTTTGCGAATATCAACATCAATATTTGATCCGGTTTGTTGGTTTGTGCCGGCAATAATTGCACGCCCACCAAATTCCGCAAAACTTGGACGCAACACAAGCCCCGCGCGACGAACAGCAGGGTTGCTGTTTATATCTGTTTGTCCACGAACATTTGTATAATTCCCGTTGCGCGCAGATGCCGTAGCACCACGTGAAATCACACTGGCGCTTGATAATTTGGCGTCTGCAGATGCATCTGTCTTGGCAACTGAAACGCCACGTGACGCGACACGTGATCCACTTTGTGTTGCAACGCGTGATGTTCCGCGCACACCAGACTGGTTTACAGATGTATCCGCGTTGGACGAATTTGTTTCCGTTGGAAATACACGTGATGGAACAACACTATCGGCCGCAAAAGCAGCGCCGACAAACAAGGCCATCAACAAAGATAACGGTTTGAATTTATTCATTACTATATGTAATTATATCACAAACCGCACACTTAAAAAAGAAAATAAGAAATAAAAAATCCCGCTAGCGCGGGATTTAATTACTTGGATTCGGTTTCTTCTGGTAAAACAGATACTGTCTTACGATCACCCAAACCACGTTTAAAGTGGACAATGCCCGCAATTTTCGCGAACAAAGTATGATCTTTACCCATACCGACATTCAAACCTGGGTGTACCGAAGTACCACGTTGGCGAATGATGATATTTCCTGGGATAACGCGACTGCCACCAGATTTTTTAACACCTAATCTGCGTCCCGCTGAATCGCGTCCGTTGGTGGTTGCCGAACCTGCTTTCTTATGTGCCATAGTTCAAACTCCTTAACCTTTGATATCTGTTATTTTCAAAACAGTAATGAACTGACGATGTCCCTTGGTACGACGATAGTTTTGACGACGTTTTTTCTTAAACACCAAAACCTTGTCAGCGCGTTTCTGTTCAACCACTTCGGCAATAACTTTTGCACCATCAA
>CAMHKP010000088.1 GCA_946185785.1 uncultured Alphaproteobacteria bacterium | reverse complement strand
TCCCAGCAATTGTTGCATCACCACCGTTTGCGAAATTAAACACATAACGCACAGACATTGCACCATACCAATCGCCAGCGATATGTTTGATTGCGCGTAACGAAGGGGCAACTTCTATCATATTAAAATCATTGTTGTCTATATCATCACCAGATTTAGATTTATAACTGTTTGATTTTATCCATGTGTACCCCAGATATGCGCCTGGTTGTAATGTAAATGTATCATCCAACACAATATCATATGATGCGTTCAATGCACCACCCAGCCAAATGTTTGTGAAATCGTCAGTACCGAAACTTGATTTTGCCGAATTAAACAATGCGCCAAAATCGCCAGCAACTGCGACATTAAATCCATACATATGATAACCGCTATATATGCCGATATAACCACCGCGTTCGGCCAGTTCGATATTGTCGGCATCTTCGTGTGCAATGGCAAGACCGCCAAATACACCCCACTGAGAAAAACCACCGTCTATTTCATTATGTCCACCAGCAATTCCCAAGGAAACTAAATCGCTGCGTGTGTCAAAAGAATCAAAATCATCAAATTTTGTATGGTCTTGAGTATGGTGCCAGTCAAACCAATTTGAATCCAGAACAGAGTATTCGCCACCGCTGCGTCCCGAAGAAAACACTGTGCCATCATCGCCATATTCGCCATACATTGGCATTGTTCCATAACGATCTGGAGCTTGTTTTGGTGTTTCTGGTTCCTGAACAATTTCTTTATCTGCTGGGACAGAGCGTTTTCCCAGTGATACGGCCATTGAACCATCAAAGTTGTTAAACGCACCCAGTAATGCAGAATGCTGCATCACCATAATATTGTTTGCGGCAATCCCGTTGGCATGTAAATGCGAAGCAGGTGCTGCGTATGCGCTAAATGGTAATGCGCCAATTGTTGTCATTGCGGAAAGTGCCAAAACAGATATGTTTTTCATGATTATCTCTCTCGGTTTTGTTATCTTATTACATTGGGTATTATATCACAAATGGATGTGGTTTAAAACATAAAAAGGCACAAAATTTTTATTGTCTGTTTTTGATTTTTTTTCTAGTATTCAATCAGTATGGATAGAGAAAACGCATCTTTATCAAATCGTCCAATTGTGATGGTTGGACTAATGGGGGCGGGCAAGACCAGTATTGGTCGGGCATTGGCACGCCGGTTAAAAATTCCATTTGTTGATTCTGACAAAGAAATAGAAGCCGCAGCTGGATGCAGTGTGGTGGATATTTTTGCCATGTATGGCGAAGCGGAATTTCGACGTGTTGAACACCGCGTTATGCAACGTTTGTTGGATACGCCACCCCTGCGCAAGGTTATTTCTACTGGCGAAGGTGCATTTATAACACCGGCTGTGCGTGAAATGGTGCTTAAACGGGCAATAACAATTTGGCTAAAGGCTGACTTGGAATTGTTGGTTAAACGTACTAATTCACGTGATACGCGGCCCCAGTTGTTACACACCGATAGTCGTAAAATCCTTGCCCAATTGATTAAAGAACGCTATGATATCTATGCGTTGGCGGATATTACGGTTGAAACCAAAGACGAAAGTCTGCGTCGCACCTTGGATAAGGTGATGGATGCAATTCAAACATATACAAAAGAAAGGGAAACAAATGGCAAAAAGTAATTTTATCAAAGATTTCACGGCATTTATTAGTCGCGGAAATGCAGTAGACATGGCTGTCGGTATCATCGTTGGGTCTGTGATGACCAGCGTTGTTAATTCGTTAGTCAAAGACGTAATTATGCCACCAATAGGTGCAGTCGTTGGTGGTGTTGATTTTTCAGATTGGAAAATCGCACTTGGTTTCGGCACAGATGCGACAATTAACATTGGTGTGTTCTTGAATACTGTTATCAGTTTCTTGATTACAATGTTCGCAATATTCTTGATTGTTCGCTTGGTGTCTAAGGCAAAGGCAAAAAAACCAGCGACAACCCATGCGTGTCCATATTGCCAATCAACAATCAGCAATGCGGCTACAAAATGTCCATATTGCTGCAGTAATGTAAAACCTGTGGAAACAGCTGCGGCCGAAGAAAGTGATTTGGCCAAGGGTTTGCACAGCGTAAGCAAGATTGCAACAGGTGGTTTAAAGAAAATTAAAAAAGTCGCAAAAATCAAAAAGTAATAGGGCGGATTGTAATAAAACGCTTTAATTTAAAACGCTCCATAATTATGGGGCGTTTTTTATCGTATTTTTTCAAACCAGCGTTCAATAAATGGACGGTCAAAATTCAGTTGCCTGTGGAATTTATGAACATCTTCTGGGGCTGCAAGGTTAACTAAATCGCCAACAGCGCATATAATGGCGCGTCTGGTTGATTGGGGTGGATTGGTGTTGCCCAGAAAATATTCATAGTTTACGATAAGCTTTTCAATCATATAATTGTTGCCGTATAGTATATCTAATTGGTTGTTTTTAGGCAGAATTCTATAAATATTATCATTACGGATGATATTATGTATATATTTGATGTCTTTGGGGTAAAACAGTATGCCATTCTGGGTGGCTGTTTCGTATAAATCGCTGCCAACAAGGGGTTTTGTGGCTGGATTAGCTGGATCAAGCGCGCCAAATTTCAAGATTTTTTGCTGAAAATCGCGCAAAGTCCGCAGTTTTTCTGGGTTTTCGGCAATAAAACGGGCAAGGGCAAACGAATTTTTTTGCTTAACCAAAGATTCATATTTTTGTATGAAATAGGCGTAATCGGTCAAAGTTCCATATTTTATTTGCATGATATCAGGATTATTGCATATAAAAATTATTTTTCAACAGGAACCAAGTCCGCTGTTATATTAAAAGTCCCAGAAATTCGCGGGGAAAGCGATATATAAAAGGCGTATAATGTATATTATGTATAGTTTAGGGTTGTGGCGTGGGCGAAAATATGGTTTTGTGGGTATTTATATAACTGTGACGAACATGACAATCTTTGATTGTTTTTATAATTTATTTTTTGTTTATAAATTTCATCCATCAAA
>CAMHKP010000087.1 GCA_946185785.1 uncultured Alphaproteobacteria bacterium | reverse complement strand
AAAGCGCGGTTATAAAATAAACCCCGCATTACGCGGGGTTATTTTTATTGGTTGTTGCCCAAAAACCGACGATACACTTTTTCATTTACGCGTACTGGGTTTTCGCGAATCAAGAATGAATTGTAATCATCGGTGATTCCACGTGCAGACATAGTGGAAATTTCCTTGGCTAAATCTGCAGACTTTTTAGAATCAGCAGATGGTTTTACATTTGATTTAACAGTTATAATATAAAACGCATCTTTTGATGGAACAATTGAACTGGTTCCAATTGCGGATTTAAATGCAGCAACCAATACATCGTCTGGTGCGCCATCGGTGCGCGAAACATTAACTGATTTTTTGTCTGGCATCGCTTTGCCAGCTTTTGTATCAACCAAGATTTCGTTTGCACGAAGGTATGCTTTCTTTTGTTTTGCATCGCGTGCCCAATCGTTTGCCAATGATTTCTTCACAGAATCAAATTCAGCGGTATGTGCAGGCACAATTTTATCAAGACGCATAATCACGAAACCAGATTTTGTTTCAATCAGTTCGGATTCGCTGCCTTCTTCCATGCTAAACAATTTTGAAAACATTGCGTCAGTTAACACATCATCATTTGGCACTTTACCAGCTGAAAATGGTTTTAATGATACAAATTTGGCTTTGTTCTTGGATGCGGCATCGCTTAATGAATCACCACCAATGATGGCATCTTCAACTTTAATCGCAATATCGTATGCGTCACTGTATTCGTCAGGTTTGCTCATATCCGCAGGAACCAATACATATGATGCACTGCGTGTTTCGGCAACCGTTTGTGGATGTTGCGCATAGAAATTGCGCAAATCTTCATCACTTGGGGTGCCAACCTTGAAATCATCGAATTTTACCGTTGTATAATCAATGCCACGTTCTGCATAGCGCGCGTTATACATTGCGTTGATTGCAAACTTTGGCGTTTTAATTGGTGCAGACATCGCCCCCAAAACCATTGAACGTAACACGTTTGAACGCAGGATTTCAGCAAATTCCGCTTCGGAATAGCCAGAATTGTTCAAAACACTGTCAAATTTTAACGCAGAAAACTGACCATTTTCTTGGAATTCAGGGTATTCACGAATTTCACGTGCGATACGATGATCCGAGACAATAAAGCCCATGTCGTGACCACGATTTTCAACCATTTGTTGTGTGGTCAATTTTGAAATGATATCATTTTGGAATTTCTGGGCGGCAACAGGGTCAACATAGACATTGCGCATTTCTTCCTTGGTCATTTTGGCCAATTCGCGTGTGCGTTCAAGATTATACTGTTGTACAGAAATCTTTTCGCCACCAACACGCACAAGTGTCGTGTCACTCATTACATTGCCGAAAATCCATTCAGCAACACCCCAGCCCACAAAAGAAAAGGCCAAAATTGTAATTAAAAATTTCGCAATCGGTTTTTCCGAAGCATTACGTAAATATTCTAGCATTTGTTCCCCTTTTGCGATACCATAGCAAAACGATATGATGAAAATCAACGAAAAAAAGGGGAAAATATGAAAATTATTGCGGGTAATTGGAAAATGAATGGGTCGCGTTCAGCTCTTGCCGAAATGCAAGGGGCATTAGATGGTATTAAGACGGAAAATCGGGTTATTTTATGCGTTCCGTTCACTATGATATCTGGCAATTCTGGCCCAGCCGCAATTGGCGCCCAAGATGTGTCCATGCATTCACATGGTGCATTTACAGGCGAGGTTTCAGCAGAAATGCTGCGTGATGCGGGTGCAAAATATGTAATTGTCGGGCACAGTGAACGTCGTATGTATCATGGGGAAACCAATGAAATAGTACGGAACAAGGCTGAAATGGCTCTGTCGGCTGGTATTACGCCAATAATTTGCGTTGGGGAAACCATGGAAGAAAAGGATGCAGGCAAAACACTGGAAATTATCGAATCTGGGGTGCGTGAATCAGTCCCCAGCGATGGTGGTGATGTTATTGTTGCATATGAACCACGATGGGCAATTGGTGCAGGCATTACGCCAACCGATGATGATATTGCAGCGGCACACACACTTATTGCAGAAACCCTTGAAAAAATGGGGCGGGGTGGCGCACCGATTTTATATGGCGCATCGGTTAAGGGAGCAAATGCCGCCCAAATAATGTCAATTCCACATGTTGATGGGGTATTGGTTGGTGGTGCATCCTTGAAAAGCGACGATTTCATACCTATAATAATGGCAACGAAATAGTATTAGTCTAACAATCGGGGGTGAATCCGCCGCCCCCATTAAATCTAAATGGGTGAAGTTATGGACGATAAAGAAGTACAGGTTGATTCAGTGTCGTTGGAAGAAGCCAAAGACGAAAGTAAAGTTGTCAAAGAAGAACCAGCTGAAAACACAGAAATTGAAAAATTAAATGTGCAAATTGCCGAGTTGAACGATAAATATTTGCGCGTCGCAGCAGAACTTGAAAATACGCGTCGTCGTGCGGCAATTGATGCAGATGCAGCAGCACGCAATCGTGCAATGTCGGTTGCACGACATTTTTTGCCGGTGATAGATGCGGTTTATGCGGCATTACTGCACAGCCCAGAAAATGAGGGTATTATTGCTATGGCGCGTGCAATTGATGGGGCATGTGCAAATATCGGTATGGTAAAAATTGAAAGTGTTGGTAAAAAATTAAATCCGCAATTTCATAATGCGGTTCAAGTAATTGAAGTGGCTGATACTGAATCAAACACCATTGTCGAAGAAATGCAGGCGGGGTATATGTTTGGGGATGCTGTTTTGCGACCAGCAATGGTAATTGTTGCAAAATAAGAAATATAAAAACGCCCGATTGGGCGTTTTTTTTTTGCTATTAGCAACCACCTGTCATATTGCCGATGATTTTAGAAATTGAAATATCTTTGTGCAGCAAGAAATCATATTCGCAGTTACCCTGTTTGTATGAACCTGTGCAGGCGGTCAATGTCAAAACGGCAAACAATGCCAACATTACTTTTTTCATAGTGTCTCCTTTCTGTTAAAAAGTACGCTTTTATTATACAGGAATAGATTCATTTG
>CAMHKP010000086.1 GCA_946185785.1 uncultured Alphaproteobacteria bacterium | reverse complement strand
AATTGATAACCAACAATTAATCAGCATTATCGAAAGAATTGAAAAATTAAATGAAGAAACCGCTGCAATCGCTGCTGATATCAAAGAAGTGTACAGCGAAGCGAAGTCTGCTGGATTTGATCCAAAATATATTCGTCAAATGATACGTTTGCGCAAACTGGATCCAGATGAATTGATGGAAACAGACGAATTGACCCAAATGTATCGCAGCGCGTTGGGTTTATAATGAAACGTTTTACAAAACGTGTTGAAGATTTCACATGCGCCCATTGTGGCGCAAATGTTTCGGGCAATGGGTACACAAACCATTGCCCGAAATGCTTATATTCCCGTCATGTTGATAACACCCCCGGCGACCGGCTAAGCGATTGCGGTGGCATGATGGCACCGATTGCGGTTGAAAAACGGGGCGATGATTTTATTATCACACATAAATGCGAAAAATGTGGCAAAACCATTCGTCAACACACCGCCGACAACGACGACATGGACACAATTATTTCCATATCTACCGATAATTCATTTATTTTTGGCAACTAATTCTTCCGTTTCTTTGCCGCACCAATAAATGCGTTAAACATTGGGTGGCCGGTGTATGGGCTGCTTTGGAATTCTGGATGGAATTGTCCGGCAATAAAGAACGGATGATTCTTTAATTCCACAATTTCCGGCAGACGACCATCGGGACTGCGTCCCGAAATTATCATACCAGCATCTGCAAATTCTTTTTCGTATTCTATATTCATTTCGTATCTGTGACGGTGCCGTTCGCTGATATGTTCCGCGCCCCAAATACTGTGCGCCAATGTGTTCGGTGTAATGTCGCATGGGTACGCCCCCAGACGTAATGTTCCGCCCATATTTTCCGCATTATGATCCGCCATAATGTCTATGACTGGCTTTGCGTTTTTATTAAACTCGGTTGAATCTGCATCCGCCCAGCCCAACACATTTCGGGCAAAATCAATCACCGCCGCCTGCATCCCCAAACATATTCCCATATATGGGACACCATTTTCACGCGCGTATCCCGCCGCGGCAATTTTACCCGCAACGCCACGCGTACCAAAACCCCCAGGCACCAATATTCCATCAACGTCGGCACATTGTTCTGGGGTAAATTCTTCGGCATTTATCTTTTTAATTTTCACATGCACATTGTTTTGAATACCGGCATGGAACAATGCTTCGTTCAACGATTTATATGCATCTGGCACATGAAAATATTTTCCCACCATGCCGATTGTGACGGTTGGCAAATCTGCCGATAAATGATGTTCAATACGCTTAAACTTTTCCATATTACCCGCTGCATGTGGCAAACCAAAATGGTCCGCAATAATATCAAAGACATGTTGCGCATCATATGCCAATGGAATTTTATATATGTTATCAACATCAATACCACTAATTACATTTTGCGCCGGCAAATTACAGAACATACCGATTTTCGCGCGTTCGTCGGGTTCCAGCATACGCGGTGTGCGCACGATTAGCATATCTGCCTGAATCCCGTTTTCAAGTAAGTTGCGCACCGACATTTGTGTTGGCTTGGTTTTTAGTTCGCCACTTTTTTCCAAATATGGTGCCAATGTTAAATGAATAAACATAACATTGCGGCGACCAACATCGTTTGCAAACTGACGTATTGATTCCAAGAATATCTTGCCTTCAATATCACCCACCGTTCCACCGATTTCACAAACAACAAAATCTGTATTGGTTGGCGCAGAAATATATTCTTTTATCTTATTACTGACATGCGGAATCATCTGCACAGTCGCACCCAAGTAATCACCATGCCGTTCTGCGTTTAACACGTCCCAATATATGCGACCACCCGATACCGAATCAGAACGACTTAACTTAATACCTAAATACCGTTCGTAATAGCCCAAATCAAGGTCTGTTTCAAAACCATCGTTCGTCACATATACTTCGCCATGCTGAAACGGTGACATTGTCCCCGGATCAACATTTAAATACGGATCAAATTTGCGCGCATGAACGGTATATCCACGCGATTGTAAAAGGGCGCCACAACTTGCCGCCGCGACGCCCTTGCCTAAACTGGAAACTACCCCACCGGTAATGAATATGTATTTCGCCATAAGAACACCTTCCTTATGGACTTTTATCATAGGAAAAATATCGTTGCGATGCAATTAAATAAATTTCTATACTGGATACATGCGGAAATTATGGGAAAACCAGTTGGATAATTTGTTTTTATATGTGCCATTTTTGATGGCGGCTGGTGGTGCGCTGTATTTTGGACTACATTTTGAACCAAGTGTTCCGTTTGCGCCAGTAATTGCTATCTTTTTATTCGCTGTGATATGCCTGTGGCGTGCGCCAATATTTATTCGGGCGATTCTTATTTTCATATTTGGGTTTTGCTATGCATACGCATATACAAACATAATCGACACACCAATATTAACCAAAAATTTACGTGATATTGAAATATCTGGGCGTGTCACAAATATTGATTATACAGATACCAAGGCGCGAATTTATATTCGCGTCCCAGCAACCGATTTGAATATAAAATCAAATGATTCTGCCGTTGTGCGTGTATCTGTGGATGCAGATGTTTTGCCGAACATAAATGACACGATTGAAACAACGGCAACATTATTCACCCCAACACCCGCAGATGCGCCTGGGGCTTTTGATTTTGCGCGCTGGTCATATTTTAACGGAATTACCGCAACGGGATATACGGACGGGTTTACAATCAAAAATCATGCAACACATGGCACAACAAATTCATTACGCGAATATATTCATACACACGCAAATTCCGTATTGGTTGACAGTCTGGTTTTGGGATATAAACACACATTATCAAAAGATGCGCGACAAATTTGGACCGCATCTGGTGTTGGGCACGTCTGGTCAATAAGTGGTTTTCATATGACACTTATTATGGGTTGGCTGTTTGCGCTCTTCTATTTCATATTTCGCGCGATACCACCAATTGTGCGACGCACACCAGCCAAGCATATTGCGATGATTTGTGCTTGGATGTTATTAATACTGTATGTCGTTATATCTGGTGGTGGG
>CAMHKP010000085.1 GCA_946185785.1 uncultured Alphaproteobacteria bacterium | reverse complement strand
CACCAAAGGAAACCTTCTGAACACAAAAAAATCGCTTGCTCTTGCGAAACTCGGCTATGAACTTCTTGATAAAAAGCGTAATATCCTTATCCGTGAGCTTATGATGATGGTCGATGCGGCAAAAGCATTGCGCGGGACGGAACTTTTTATAAACCGCGATGATTTGCCCGCCCTGCGTGACGGCGAATATTACCAGGCAGATTTGATTGGAATGATGGTTGTCCGTGATGGTGCGGAATTGGGCCACATTGTGTGCTTTCAAAACTTTGGTGCCGGCGATATTATCGAATTGGACAATGGTGATTATGTCTCGTTCATCGGTGCCGATGTTGATATGGTAAATAAAGAGATTAAATTATGATAAATACAACAAACACAGGCGCGCATACGAATAGTTATGACGAAGTAATTCGTTTCGCCACCGCAAACGGTGCAATTATTGTGCATCCAAATCAAAACATTATTGCAAAAGTCGTTCAGAAACTGCAAAAAACGAAATAACGGATCTGTAAAATGATAAACTTATGGTCAGATGTTAGCAAGATTGTTCCAGACACAGATGATGTGCAAACTTTTTTGCCAAAACCGTTCGCTTTTGAAGGTATGATGGGCGGCATATCGACCAAGGTTTATTTACCCGGCCAAACATATACCGCATTTATTGATGGGCTGCCATTGGGTTTTCATTTATATATGTGTGTTCATTTGTGCCCACAATTCGCCAATTATCCAACAACCAAATGGGGTATTCGGGTTATACCAACGGATGCAAAATGCCCGTTTGGCGGGCGTTGCCATGGAGCGCATTTAATGTGGAACGGCAAACCAATTGGCAAAAGTATCAATCTGCCCAATCAATTGATTAACGGACTGACTAAACCAGAAAAGATACGATAAAATGCACTTTAATATATTGACCATCTTTCCAGAAATGTTTCCAGGCACGCTTTCCGGTGGCGTGGTTGGTCGCGCATTGGAAAAGGGTTCGTGGTCATATGATGTGATAAACATTCGTGATTTTGCCATAAATAACTATGGCAGTGTTGATGACGAACAATTCGGTGGTGGCGTTGGCATGGTTATGCGTCCAGAACCGTTATCAGACGCGCTGGATTCAATTAAAAACCGCGGAAAAATCATCTATTTTTCACCACGTGGCGCAACATTGAATCAAAAAATGGTACGCGAATTTACGGTGGACAGTGATGCAACATACACCCTGATTTGTGGGCGATACGAAGGAATTGATCAACGTATCATAGACGAATATGATATAACAGAATTATCTATTGGTGATTACATTTTATCGGGTGGCGAAATCGCAGCGCAGGTTTTTGTTGACAGTTGCGTTCGTCTGTTAGATAATGTGCTGGGCGGTGGCGCAGAAGCCACCGAAAATGAAAGTTTTGAAATCGGCGGGTTGGAATGGCCGTTATATACCCGTCCGTCAGTATGGCGTGGACACAAAGTCCCAGAAGTCCTGCTGTCTGGTCACCACGGCAATATCGAACGGTGGCGGAAACAACAATCGGACGAAATAACAAAAGAACGTCGTCCGGACTTAATAAAGGAAAAATAAAAATGAGTATCTTGAAAAAGGTTGAAGCAGCAAACATCGCCAAAGTGGCAGCTGATAAAAAAATTCCAGCGTTCAAAGCTGGTGATACGGTAAAAGTACACGTAAAAATTAAAGATGGTGACAAATTCCGTATTCAAATGTTCGAAGGTGTTGTTATCGCACGTGATGGTGGTGATACAAACAACGCTTCGTTCACTGTACGTCGTGAATCATATGGCGTTGGTGTTGAACGTAAATTCCCATTGTACACACCTGCAATTGAAAAAATTGAAAAGGTGCGCACTGGTCGCGTTCGTCGTGCAAAATTGTTCTTCTTGCGTGGTTTGTCTGGTAAGAAAGCACGTATCGTTGAAGACTTGTCCGCATCTGCAAAGAACGCTGACAAAGCAGACAAATAAGTTGTATAAAAACGCTTATCTAAATTCCCACAGTTTTGTGGGAATTTTTTTATTTGTAATTTATAAATTTGACTTTATCGCCATGTATAAGTAATATGTGTGTTATGAAAAAATTATTAATTGCTTTGATTACCATATTAACAATCGGTGCCACATATAACGCACATGCATATGTTGACCGCCAAAATGCCGTTATAAACATATTGGACAAGGCATCTGGAAAAACCCATATGTTTACAGTTCCAGTTGCCCAAGAATCAAAATATGAAAAATTATCTTTCATTGTTCGTGCATGCAAACTAACCGACCCGTTTCAGGCTGAAAACGCTTTTATGTTCATTGAAATTTTCCAAAACAACGAACAAATATTTGGCGGTTGGATGAACAAAAATGCACCAGGGGAAAATCCATTACAAAATGCTGACTATGACATATGGTTAGTTCGCTGTGAATAGTTATATATGGGGGAATATAAAATGAAATCTGTATTGAAATTTGTTTTGGGTATCGCGGTTTTATTGGCTGTAATATTTATGTTCTTTCATTCACAACACAATAATTTAGAACAAGATACATTAAAACATTGGTTGTCAGCATCAAATGACCAACGTGTTGCCGCGGTCAAAGTTGCCGTTGCAGGCGAAGGCGACATCGATTTAATCGTTCAATGCGTGAATAAAATTGCATCTTTGCCAGATTCTGGCGAAATGGATGTCACGACAGCAATCGTTTTGTGCCACACTGGCAATATCGTCAAAGAAAACATATAAATGAAACTTTTGTTCTTTTTGATTTTCCCAATACTTTGTGCGGCATGCACGCATGATAATACGATTGGTGAGAAATACCTTGGTACGCCATATGTTCGTGATCCGCTTGGTGAAGAAATGGCACCAGACACAGACCCCCTTATACGATTTGATGCATTTGATTGCACAACATTTGTTGAAACAGTCTTAGCCGATGATGACATTGAAAAACTGACTAAAATTCGATATAAAAATGGCAAAGTTGATTTTTTGAATCGCAATCATTTTGTTGCAACAGAATGGTTACCAAATAATTCATGGCTGGTTGAAAATGTAAGCGCAAAATATGGCAAAACAGCTA
>CAMHKP010000084.1 GCA_946185785.1 uncultured Alphaproteobacteria bacterium | reverse complement strand
CGTTGAATTGAATACTGGTCAATGTTCATCATGCTGTCGTCACCGACAATCACGATTTCAGTTTCAAATTCTTTTTCCATATCCGCCAATTCTGCGCGCTTGTTGTTCAACAAGTAAATCGCCACATCGGTTGGAACCGTCATGATGATTTTCTGGGCAGATTTTGCCAACAGTTTTTCTTGCAGGTGACGGAACATAATCAATGCAGCGGTTTGAATGCTTGGCACAACGCCAGCACCCATACAGTGTGGACATGCAATATATGATGATTCAATGAAACTGCTGCGCAGACGTTGGCGCGACAGCATCAAAACACCAAATGCGTTGATTTTTGCAACCTGAGTGCGTGCGCGGTCACGTTTCATAACTTCGCGCATTTTCATTTCCAATTTGCGATTGTTGCGCTCTTCTTCCATATCAATGAAGTCAATTGCAACAATACCAGCCAAGTCACGAAGACGCAATTGTAATGCGATTTCTTCGGCAGCTTCCAAATTAGTATTCAACGCGGTTTGTTCAATGTCTTTTTCTTTAATCGCGCGGGACGAATTCACGTCAATTGTCACCATTGCTTCGGTCTGGTTGATAACGATTGAACCGCCAGATGGCAATACGACATATGGCCCATGCAAACCTTCCAGTTGTTTTTCAACACCAGCCTTGACCATAATTGGCACAGCAACATCGTTATATTTAACCAATTGTTTGCGTGGTGCGCGACCATACATTTGCTGGAAATAAGTTTTCGCCGCATCATATGCTTCGTCACCTTGGATAGTTAAAACATCTTCCTTGTCTGACAAGAAATCACGAACAACACGACGCAGCAAGGAATCTTCGGTATGAATTGTCACCGGTGCAACAGATTCCAGTGTTGTTTTGCGAATTTCGTTCCACAAATTCACCAAGTAATCATAGTCTGCGGCAATATCTTCGGGTTTTGCATCCATTGCAGCGGTACGCAAAACAACCGTCATGCCTTTTGGAATTTTCAGTGCATGCAGAATTTCACGCAAGCGTGCGCGTTCGGCTTTGTCTGAAATCTTTTTGGAAATACCATAGCTGTTGCGTTTACGGGAATTTGGCATCAAGACCGCGAAACGACCCGCCAATGACAAATATGTTGTCATAGACGCACCTTTCTGGCCGCGTTCTTCTTTAACGCCTTGGACCAGCAAGATTTGTTTTGGCTTTATAACATCTTGAATTTTGAATTCACGTGCGCGTTTGGTAAATTCTTTGTTATCTTCGCCCGCACTGTGATCATCGTATTCGGCAACTTCGTCATTTTCATCATCTGGATCATCGTCGTCATCAACGATATTGGCATGCGCCAGTTCAATAAGTTTCTTTTTTTGTTCAGGTGTTATTTGATAATAATCGGGATGAATTTCCGAAAACGGCAGAAATCCGTTCTTGCCGGTGCCATAGTCAACAAATGCGGCCTGAAGTGATGGTTCAACGCGAATAACCTTGGCCAGATAAATGTTCCCTTTTATCTGGGGTTTAGTGGTTGTTTCAACGTCAAAATCAGAAACCCGGTTCGTTGCCGAATCCACGACAACAACACGCGTTTCCTCCGGGTGGACTGCATCCACATATATTTTTTTTGACATTTTGTAATCCTTTTATTTTGGGGTCGTATGCAACGATAATCCGTTCCCATGGGGCGTCCAAGCCCATGCCAAGGGATTGCGCCACGATAATCATCAGCGTCATTCGGATTTCAGAAAATAGCGATAACATAAACAATTTGTTAAACCCTATATCATACGACAAGGGTCATCTTAGCACGACCGTATAGAATTTTTCAAGGTATTTATTTTTTTTCACGATTGCGGTGAATATGCGGGTGGGGCAAGTGCTCAATTTTGTCTTTCACATTGTCCATTTTAGATTTAGCTTCGGCCAAAATGCGTTTAATATGCGCACGCAACCAACGTTCATAGACAAAGAACAAACTGCCGATGCCAACAAGTGGCAATACATAGTAAATTATACGATATGCCAACAATGCACCAAATATTGCGGCTTTGTCCACCGTATCAGGCAGGGCAATAAGGAAAATGCTTTCAAATACACCAATACCACCTGGAACCTGACTAAACACACCGGTATTCTGGGCAACGATAAACAGACCAATATATGTGCCAAATGGAATATCCCAGAACGGTTTTATACAAGAATACAGCACCAACCCCGCCAACATACCGTCAACAATACCCAAAATCATCTGTAAAACAGCCATTTTAGTGGTTGGTACATCAAAGCACAATTTGCCGATTTTAATGCATTTCTTATGGAAAATAATAGTTGCGGCAAAATATGCCAAAATTGCAGTCAAACACCCAATGAACAGCGCATTTATACCGACATTTGCGCCAACCGATTGTTCAAAAAAGTCTGCTGGTATAAGGAAATATCCAATAACAACGATTGCCGCGCATCCCAATGTATATGTAATACCAGAAATGGTAAGCATTTTAACAATGTCGCCACCACGAATACGCCAACGTGTGTACAGACGATAACGAATTGCACCCCCAGACACCACCGCATGACCGGCATTATTACTTATTGCGAACCCCAGCATCCCCGCCAGCATCCATTTCCACCAAACAACCTTTTTTGCTTCGCCAACATAGTGCAGTGCTAAAAAGTCATATAATGACAACGCAAAATACCCCGCCAAGCACGCAAAACATGCCATGACCAGATTGATAAATGGTATGCTTAGCATTGTGTGTGCAATGTCGTATAAACTGTAATTACGCAATTGGTACCACAGCATGCCGGTGGCCAGTGCAAAAAAGAACAAACCTGCATAGCTGATAAGTTTTTTAAATAAACGTTTTGCCTTGACTGACATAAAATTCCTTTTTACAGAGTGTAAAGCTTAGCAATATTATAACAAAAATCAAATCTAAAAAAAATTGCAATCGTTTTTCGGGTATATATAATGTGTATAGATTCACATAAAACATTATGAAAACAGGAAATAAATATGATGCGTCCGTCAATGCGTAAAAATAATCAAATGCGCCCAGTTTCAATGGAAACCAACGTCAATAAATGGGCAGAAGGCTCTTG
>CAMHKP010000083.1 GCA_946185785.1 uncultured Alphaproteobacteria bacterium | reverse complement strand
CGTGCGTGTAAATTCAACAACAAACGATAAAATATTAACTGATGAATTGGTGATAAAGCTATGAAACAATCTGTATTACGCGTTGAACATTTATCTAAATCATATGGCAAACGTATGGTTATCCGTGACATATCGTTGTACGCACGCCAGGGCGAATCGGTTGGTCTGCTTGGACCAAACGGTGCTGGGAAAACAACTGCGTTCTATTGTATAACAGGTCAGTTAAATGCGACCGGTGGTCAAATATTTTTGAACAGCCAGGATATTACCCATCTGCCGTTTTATCAGCGCGCACGTTTGCACATTGGTTATCTGCCCCAGGAAAACAGTGTCTTCCGTGGCATGACCGTTGAACAAAACATTATGTCGATATTGGAAGTGGTTGAACCAGATAAAAAGAAACGCCAACAAAAACTTGATGCGCTTTTAGAAGAATTCGCAATATCGTCCCTGCGACGTAGTCCAGCGACCGCACTGTCTGGTGGCGAACGTCGTCGTGTTGAAATTGCACGTGCATTGGCGAATGACCCTAAATTTATTTTGTTGGACGAACCTTTTGCTGGGATTGACCCGATTGCAGTGAACGAAATTCGTTCGTTGGTATCACAGTTAAAGAATCGTGGTTTGGGCGTGATTATTACCGACCACAATGTCCGCGAAACATTGGGTATTACCGACCGCAGTTATGTTTTACACGATGGCAAGATTTTAAAACAAGGTACCACCGATGAAATCATTAGCGATGAAATGGTGAAAAAAGTATATCTTGGTGAAGACTTTGTGATGTAAAACAAATAAAAACCGCCATTTTGGCGGTTTTTTTTAAGTATCTTCTTCGTCTGGTTCTTCGTCTTCTTCGTCATCTTCTTCTGTTGCATTCAAATCTATCTCTTTTGGTACACCCAATATATCTTCAATCTTATCAGATGCAGCCTCTAAATCCATTTTGTGTAAAACAGCAAATTCTTGAGCCATACGTTCCAACGCACGCAAATACAATTGACGTGCAGAAAACGTCATTGTGTCCGCTGCACTACGACGTTGCAAATCGCGTACAACTTCGGCTAATTTCATTGGATCACCAGAATTTATATTTTCTTCGTATTGTTGCGCCCTGCGCGCCCAAATCATACGTTTAGCCCCCGCCTTGCCCTTGGCGGCTGCAATTGCTTCGTCCATTTTCTTGGCAGACGACAATGGTCGCAGCCCAGAAATTTCGGCACGATCAACCGGCACACGCAATGTCATATGATTGCGGTCAAAATCAATAACCAACATTTTTATCTTTTGGCCAGCAATTGTCTGCTCTTCCACGCGCAGCAATTTCCCAACACCTTGGGTTGGATAAACGACATATTGACCCGTTTTAAAATCTAATTTTTTACTTGGCATATGGGTACCTTTTACATGTTGCCATTCTCTCTGTACCACATATTATAGCACAAAAAACCAGAAAAACAAATTTTTGACTAAAAAAATAAATGGCATTATCAAAATGCCATTTGAACTATTTGCGATAACGTATGTTTCCTGTGCGGCGTATTGTTGATGCACGACCACCATCACTTTGCCCAACAGCAGATACACATACCCATTCGCCATTTTGTAAAACGGCCGTTTTGCCCGATTCACAGTCTGGTTTTTCCAAACGCCATGCAAAACAGCCACTTTTTTGATATGATTTATATGTCACGGTATCGCCACCGCCACGTGTATAGCCACCAAATTCAGGGTTCCACACACCCGCGGTTTCCCCAGCGCACCATTTACGATCACCGAAACATCTTATTTCGTTACCCTTGTCATCTTCCAATAAAACGGGTTCGTCTGTTGCGCGATAACCCGCCGCCGCGGTATTACCATTACCCATTTTTTTGCCAGTTTCCAAGTCCATACACCACAGCTTTTCACATTCCATTGCGTTTATACCGTCAATTTTGCTGTGCGAAACCAAAATATAACCATCACCACATGAAAAAGTATCAGCAGAAAATGCAGGCAAACAAAACATAGACATACCAGCAAACAATGAATAAATTATTTTTTTCATGTTCATTTCTCTCGTTGCATATATTTTACACGATTTTTACACTTTTTCCAAATGTTTTATTATTGCCCCAGACCCGCTGGTGAAAACCGCCCGATATTGTTAAACAATTCTTCGATTGCATTAAGCTCTATCGCAGCTGGAATTTCTGTTTCACCCGCCGCCATTTTAATATCTTCCAATTCATCATCGTGCAAGATTTGAATCTTTTTAACCGTATTGCCGTTCACCCACGCCAACAACACTGTCTTGTCGGTAAAGGTATGTGGTAATGGCCCACGATAGTTTTCATCGGCCCCATAATAAATCCAAACTTCGTCACCATAAAGTGTCTTGGTTTGTGGCGCCCCGATTTTATCCATCAATTGTGCTGTTGTTGTTATTGTTGCAACATCTTCGTCAATTGTCTTTGGGAAAACGTACCCACGATGTTTTGTCTGGAAAGTACACGCAGACAACACCACAGCTAACAAAACAAATATTATTAAGATAAATATTATTTTCTTCATTTTTATCCCTCACCGTTTTCTTTGTTTTTTTGCACTGTAAAATTCGCAATATATTTTTTCAGTTCATCTTTGTACCGATTGTTTGCTTTGGCATTTTCAACCAATTTATCAAAATTCGGGTTAACCGCACGCGCTGCACCAAAACGGCTTTCTGTTTTCAAGAAATCTTCCAACGGCATTGGGTTATCAACCGATGAATCCATCGTCAATGGCGAATGCCCGTCCCAAGCAAGCCGTGGATCAAAACGATACAATGGCCATGCGCCCGTATTCACCAACATTTGTTGATGTTCCACCCCATTTTGCAATGCGAATCCATGTGCAATACATGGTGCATATGCCAATATGATGGATGGTCCATTGAAACTTTCAGCTTCACGGAAAGCCCTTATTGCCTGTGCTTGATTCGCACCTAATGCAATCTGTGCGACATATGCACCCGACATCATGGCAATTAAGCCCAAATCTTTTTTCGCGTGTTCTTTACCACCAATCGCGAATTTCATAGATGCACCAAACGGTGTTGATTTTGATTGCTGACCACCAGTGTTCGAATACCCTTCGGTATCAAGCACCAAGATATTCACATTTTCACCGCTGT
>CAMHKP010000082.1 GCA_946185785.1 uncultured Alphaproteobacteria bacterium | reverse complement strand
ATCAACCGTTCGGCATGGTTAAAGAATGTTCATAATATATCTGTCAAACAACCATTAAAAACAGCAAACTTGGAATATATACCATACGAAAACCTTGGTGATATAAAAACCGAAAAGCCCCTAATCGTTTTGTTTGTGCTGTCGCGATCAGAAAAAATGTATAAAAAAACAGGTACAGATTTAGCTGTATACCATATGGGTTTCTTGATGCCGGATGGCATATTCCGTCATGCATCGTCCAGCCACGGTGGCGTTGTTGATATAAATTTTGATGAATATGTTGCAAAACGCAAAAAAAAGCCCAACAATATCGGTATAATATTATTGGGAATTAAATAAAGATGACACAAGATAAACTTTTGCGTATGGATATGGGCAGCCTTGCCAATGTAAATGCAGTCGCCAGCGACAAACCAATACTTTGTCTGGGAATTGAATCATCGTGTGATGAAACTAGTGCTGCTATTGTTGATTCAAACCGCAACATATTATCACACATTATATATTCACAGATACCAGAACACCAAAAATATGGTGGTGTTGTGCCTGAACTGGCGGCTCGTGCGCATATATTAGCGATTGACGAAGTTATTAAACAAACCCTTGCCAACGCAGGTAAAAACATAGATGACATAGATGTAATTGCCGCAACGGCTGGTCCGGGCCTTATTGGTGGGGTCTTGGTTGGTTGGTTGGCGGCCACTGGTATTGCCCAGTCAACAGGCAAACCACTGGTCGCAGTAAACCATTTGGAAGGTCACGCATTGGTTCCACGTCTGCATGCTTCATCTGCGTCTGGTGCAGATGGCAAAACAACGGTTGAATTTCCATATCTTTTGATGCTGGCATCTGGTGGCCATTGTCAAATATTATTGGTACGTGGCGTCGGGCAATATGAAATGATTGGTCAAACACTAGATGACAGTGCTGGCGAAGCGTTTGACAAGGTTGCAAAAATGTTGGGGCTTGGATATCCAGGCGGTCCAATCGTTGATAAACGCGCGCAACTTGGCAACTCAAACGCATTTGATTTTCCACGTCCATTATGCGACAAGCCTGGTCGTGATTTTAGTTTCAGTGGTATAAAAACTGCTGCACGCGTGTTTCTTGATAAAACAGACGAATCAAAACGTGATGATAAATTTATAAACGATTTTTGTGCATCGTTCCAGACAGCCGTAGTTGATTCTATTATAAACCGTCTTAATCACGCATTTACAGACAAACGCGTTAAAGATGCCGCACCAAAAACATTGGTTGTCGCGGGTGGCGTTGCCAAGAACAGCGCAATTCGTGCCGCAATGGAAGATTTAGCTGGCAAACACAATATCGTTTTTGCTGCGCCACCAATGAATTTATGTACTGATAACGGTGCAATGATTGCATGGGCTGGAATTGAAAATTATCGTGTTGGCAATATCGTACACGAACCAGTTGGCCACTTACTGAATTGTAATCCTTGAAATTTCGCACTTTTGTGATATAATTTAAGGCATGACAGACTATGTAGCAGAATATCGTCGTGCAACACAAAAAGTGTTAGATTTAGCGGCACAAATCGATCGTGATTTTATGCCGTTGTATGATATGCAATATTCTTTGGTTAGTATTGTCGAAGTATTGCGCGACAAATATGCAGATCCAAAATTTAGAAAGAAATATGTCGGTGACTTGCCGTTTAATGGGTTTGTTCCATGGACCAAGGGTTTCTGTGCACTATCCGCAATTTGTATTTATAATTTGTATGGCGGAAATGATGTTTGGTTGCCGTCTGCGATACATCTTGGGGCGTGGGAGCACGCGCCTGTGGTATTCTTGCGTGATCGTATGCACAATCGGGCGTTTGATCCAACTGGCGACCAGTTTGCACCACTGGTTGTTCCGTACGAAGTTGGAACGCCAATCATTAGACGCATGCAGGACATGAAAACACCAAACAAAGAAAAGTTTATAAAAGAAATAGTTGAAGAACTTGATAGAAGATAAAATGCAAAAACCAGAACCGCTTATTTCACCAGATACAATTTTCACGGTAAGTGATGCTTCGGCATTATTAAAAGGCGTTGTTGAAACCGCTTTTCCGCGTATTCGTATTCGTGGTGAATTGTCGCAAATTACACGCGCGACATCGGGTCATATGTATATGACAATAAAAGATGCGGGCGCGGCAATTCAAATGATTATTTGGCGCGGAACACCGATTTCTTTTAAATTAGAAGAAGGCATGGAAGTCGTTGTCACTGGGCGTTTTACAACATATCCCGCACGCAGCAATTATCAAATTGTGGTCAACGAAATTGAAATGGCGGGTGTTGGCGCAATACTTAAAATGCTTGAAGAACGTAAGCAAAAGCTTGCGCGCGAAGGATTATTTGACGAATCACGTAAAAAGCCCCTTCCCCGATTACCACAAACAATTGGCGTTGTCACCAGTCCAACCGGTGCGGCATTCCAAGACATTCAAAACCGTCTGCGCGAACGTTTTCCAGTTCATGTTTTGTTGTATCCGGCAACTGTCCAAGGTTCAACCGCCGCAGCCGAGGTTGCCGCTGGTATTGAATACTTTAACAAAATGAACAATGTTGATGTCATTATCGTTGCACGTGGCGGCGGTGCATTGGAAGATTTATTGCCATTTTCCGAAGAAATAGTTGTACGTGCCGCCGCGGCAAGCCATATTCCACTGATATCTGGCGTTGGTCATGAACCAGATTGGATGCTGATTGACTTTGCCGCTGATGTACGCGCACCAACACCAACTGGGGCTGCAGAAATGGTTGTGCCGACTAAATTGGCTCTGGCACAAGAGATTGACAATTTTTGGCACCATATATCAAACGCGTTCTTAACACGACTAAACAATGCAAAACAGCGTATTGAATCCATCGCTATTAAAAGCCCACACCAAGTTATCATGGAACATCACCAACGCGTTGATGATGTGGCACGAACACTTGATATTTTAATATCCACCAAAATGCAGTCATCCAAACAAAAAATTGTTTCCTTGGACGGCTTTGCCAACGTTTTACAGCCACGCATGGTTTCACTGCGCCAATCTGTGATACATATGGAACAAATGCTGAATTCTTTAAGTTATAAAAACGTTCTGGCACGAGGATACGCCATTGTTCGCGATGGCAATAACAAGATAATTACCAGAACTAATGACGGTACACCAACAA
>CAMHKP010000081.1 GCA_946185785.1 uncultured Alphaproteobacteria bacterium | reverse complement strand
GGGAACATCACCAGCAACGGAAAACATTTTGACCACCGCAATTCCAAACATGCATATTATGCCATCAACAATGCAATTGGCTGATGCCGAAGTTGAACTTATGGATATGGAACGTCGCGAATACAAATTACGCGATGCATTGGCACAAGTTGCACAGCACTATGATTATATTTTGCTTGATTGTCCACCTGCATTGGGATTGATAACAATAAACGCACTTGTTGCGGCAAACTATGTGATTATTCCTATGCAGTGCGAATTTTACGCACTCGAAGGTATCACCCACATGGTGAATTCAATAAAAGAAATCCACAACAGGTTGAATCCCGAACTGGAAATACTGGGCGTATTGCTTACCATGTACACAAAACAATATGGTATGACACGCGCCGTAGATGATGATGTTCGCAACAAATTTGGTGATACCGTATTTAAGACGGTTGTACCACGAAACGTCCGTGTATCCGAAGCACCAAGCCATGGAAAACCTGCATTATTCTATGATTTTAATTCATCTGGTGCCCAAGCGTATTTACGTGTCGCAACCGAAGTAATCCAAAAAACAGAGCAGGGGGTATAACCATGAAAAAATATGGTCTTGGCCGTGGCCTTGAAGATTTAGAAAAAGAAATAGGCGCAGCACCAGATATGTCTATTTTAACTGGCGCTGAACGTGTAGTTGTACGTAAAATACCACTTGCCCAAATTGGCACAAACCCAGATCAGCCACGAAAAACATTTGCACCAGCTGAACTTGAAGAATTGGCTGCATCTATTCGTGAACGCGGTGTGATTTCACCAATTTTATTACGCAGTGTTGCAAATCAACCATACTTATATGAAATTGTTGCAGGCGAACGCAGATATCGTGCCAGCAAATTGGCTGGACTTACCGAAATACCGGCAATAATCAAAACCATAACAGACGAAAATGCAATGGAAATTGCGTTGATTGAAAATGTGCAACGCGAAAACCTGAACCCAATTGAAGAAGCCGAAGGCTACAAAAACCTTATGGCGAAGTGTGGTTATGAAATTGCCGATGTGGTACGACTAATTGGAAAATCAGAAAGCTATATTCGTAATGCGATTCGTTTAACCGATTTGCCGGAATCTGTGCAAAAAATGGTAAAAGATGGGGATATATCTGCATCTCATGCCCGAACAATTGCAGTTGCCGAAGATCCAGAAAAACTTGCTATCGAGATAAAAGACAAAAAACTTTCTGTAGAACAAACCGGCAAACTTGTTCGCAACACAAAACGTTCAAATAAAAGCCGCGCACACATCGTAAATAAAATTGATGCCAAGACATTAAAATCTATGGAATCCGGAATAAAAACAGCAATTGGTGCCCCTGCAAGAATCATTGAACGTCGGGGTGGGGCGGGGCAAATAATTCTGTCATTTGCATCGCGCACAGAATTAAATGAATTGGTAAAAAAACTTATCAAAAAATAAAAAATTATAAACAAAAAAAACACCGGCGATTGCCGGTGTTTTTATACAATTAAATAATTATTTAACTGTTGTTGTTGCATTACGATTCCATTTCCATGCGTTTTCGCCAGATCCTTGGACCAATGGACGTTCTTTACCGTATGAAATTGTGGAGATACGTTTTGCACTTACACCGTCTTTGACGATGACATCTTTAGCTGCGTTTGCACGACGTGCACCCAAAGCCAAGTTGTATTCTGTGGAACCACGTTCGTCGCAATTACCAGCAATCTGGATTTTGACATCTTCATGATTCTTCATGTACAACGATTGACCCAACAGGTTCAAACGTGCTGCATCGGAAATTTCCGAAGAGTTAAACGCAAAGAACACGCGCTGATCATTCAAATCAGCTGGTTCTGTGACCTTAGATGAACCGCCACATGCCGCCAAGATAGCAGCAACACCGGCCAACATAGCAAAGTTTTTGATTTTCATGAAAATACTCCCTTGAGTTTTTGTTACTCGTGGTATATTTTATAGCAAAGTATTCGAAATATCAAGGAAAAACACAAAAAATGTACGACAACGCACTGCAAGACCTTGTATTATCTGGGGTTCAATGGGAAATAAACGAAAGCCCAAACGCACCAATTGCTGTTGAAAAACCGAATCAAACCACAACGGCTGGCGCGCACATAACAACAATCGTTCCACCAATTGCCCCGGTGCAGACAATATCTATCGCCACCGCAACCGCAATGGCTGCGCGACCGACAGATATAGAATCGTTGTGTCGTATGATAAGTGAATTTAATCACCCGTTACGCAAAGCTGCAACAAACGTTGTTTTGCCACACATTGCGCCAAATCCAAATGGTATTGCAATTTTAACAGATATGCCCAGCAGCGACGACGATGCGTCTGGCAATATCTTATCTGGTGCAAATGGCGATATGATAGACAAAATGTTAAACGCCATTGAAATGGGACGCTATTCGGTATCGTTAATACCCATGCTGTTTTGGCGTACCCCAGGGGGTCGCACACCTAATACAGAAGAAATAGCACTGGCACGACCATTTGTTGAACGAATTATTGAAATGATTAAACCGAAAATCATATTAACACTTGGAACACTGCCTGCCATGGAATTCGGCAACGTACAATTGGCCAAAAGCCACGGAATTCCGGTTGATACACCATATGGTGCAAAAATTATTCCAATTTATCATCCAAACTATATGGCACTTAAACCATCTGTAAAACGTGATGTATGGAACGTATTACAAAATGTACAAAATTTGTTGAAAACAGTGTAAAAATAATAAATAATTTGTCTAGGTTTTACAAAGGAGCGTAAGATTAAACCCGCATTTAATAATGATAATCGTCGTGACACAGGTCCACGTATGAACAACAAAATTTTTGCTAAATCTGTTCAGGTTATTACCGCAGATGGCAAAAACCTTGGTGTTATGCCAACCGCACAAGCATTACAGATTGCTTCTGATGAAGGGTTGGATTTGGTTGAAATGAATGCCAACAGTGTTCCACCAATTGTAAAAATTATGGACTATGGCAAATTCAAATATGAACAGAAAAAACGTGCCAGTGAAGCACGCAAAAATCAAAAAACCGTTGAATTAAAAGAGGTTTGGGTTAAACCGTTTATTGAAGAAAACGATTTGAACATCAAAATGAAAAAGGTGTTCGAATTTCTTGACGACGGGAACAAGGTAAAAATTGCCGTCATGACACATGGTAATAAAAAGG
>CAMHKP010000080.1 GCA_946185785.1 uncultured Alphaproteobacteria bacterium | reverse complement strand
GAGTTCAGACGTGTGCTCTTCCGATCTGATGTGTTTCAGACAGATTTTGATAATATGCGATTCTGGCTGCGTGGAAAAAAAATAGAATCTGTGGATGAGGTTTTTGACGGTATCAAGCGTGCGTATGAATGCGATAATATGTATATGTATTACATATTGGATAAAGATCAAATTGTTGGTGAAATTGGGTTTTCTTCAATAAATAAAGAAACAAAAATTGTTAACGTTGATTATTGGTTGACACCAAATGTACGGGGACGCAAATTAATTGATGATTTATTGCCACTTGTTGAAAACCTGGCGTTTGATAATTTAAAAATGGATAAAGTTTTGTTGAAAATAGATGCTTGTAACACCGCATCACGCAAGATCGCCGAAAAAAATGGATATACACTGGATGGTATAATGCGGGACGAACGTATGTGGCCAGATGGTTCGTTTCATGACGAATGTGAATATTCAAAATTAAAATCAGAATGGGTAAAGGAAAATAAAAATGCGTAATGGTTTAGATAAAGATTTAATTGCACGTGTTCTGGGCGCGGTGCCGAAATATACGATTGCAGAATTGGAAGAAAAATTCCCACCACGTAATTTACCGGATGGTGGCATGGTGACACGTTTTGCACCAAGCCCAACGGGCTATATGCACATTGGTGGCCTTTATGGTGCTTTGATTGATTGTAAATTGGCACGTCAATCTGGTGGTGTGTTTATGTTGCGCATTGAAGATACAGATACCAAACGCGAAGTGACAGATGCTGTTAAAATCATTGTTGATTCGATGCATCGTTTCGGTTTGGAATATAATAATGATGAAAAGTATGGACCATATTACCAATCACAACGCAAAGATGTTTATCATTCTGTTGCTGCAGATTTACTGGCGCGTGGATTGGCTTATCCTTGTTTTCTAACTGCGGACGATATGGAAAAAATACGTAGCCAACAAAGTGCTGCTGGATTCGCAACAGGTATATACGGTGAATTTGCACGTGACCGTGATTTGACGGCTGATGAAATTATCGCGCATCTTGATAATGGTGAAATACCAACAATTCGTCTTTATTCAATGGGTGATACATCAAAACGCATATTCTGTAAAGATGCAGTGCGCGGTTCAATAGGATTCCCAGAAAATAACGAAGATATTGTTTTAATAAAATCAAACGATGGTTTGCCAACATATCACTTTGCACATTTATGTGATGATCACTTTATGCGGACAACACATGTTATTCGTGGTGAAGAATGGTTGCCGTCATTACCATTACATTATCAATTGTTCAATATGATGGAATGGACACCGCCAATGTATATTCATACTTCAACAATAGATAAGATTGATGAAGAAACTGGCAAGCAACGCAAGTTATCAAAACGTAAAGACCCAGAAGCAAATGTGGAATTCTTTCTGCGTGATGGTTGGCCAACAGATGCGGTGTTGGAATATCTTGGTAATATAGCTGCATCTGGATATGAAGAAGCAAAAATGAAGGGACTGGTAAAATCGTTTTGGGATTATGAAATCAAACCAAAGAAAATACCAATGTCTGGTGCATTATTCGATATGAAAAAACTGGAATGGTGGGCCAAAGAATTTATTGGTGCATTACCAGTTGATGAATTGACTGCACGTGTCACAAATTGGACCAATGAATATGGCAGTGATGATAACAAGATGCAGGTTGCAGATACGAAATACTTGTCTGCGATTTTGGGTATTGAACGCGATAATCCAAAACGCGTGCGTAAAGATTTTATCACGTGGAAACAGACCTTGGAAAATGTTGCGTTTTTCTGGGATAAACTGTTTGTGCCGGCAACGGACTATGAATACAACAAAGATGTTTTGGAAGCGTTTTTGGAAACATATAATCCAGATGATGATAAAGACACTTGGTGGAATAAAATTGTCGCGATTGCTGAAAAGTTCGGTGTTAAAAATGGCGATGTGGCGATGATCCTGCGTGTGGCGCTGGCGGGACGCACAAACACACCAGACCTTTATTCCATAATGTCTGTTATGGGCGGCGACATGGTAAGAGAAAGAGTAAGGAGAATATAAAATGACTAAATCAAAATCGGTTGTACGCAAAAAGTTGCGCGCGGTTAAATGCGATTCGCATGCGTGTCGTGTGTTAAAGGCATTGCGCGCCACAGGTTTATTTCGTTGGGAACGTAAATCAACACATGGTGAAGAAGTGTTAAATGCTTTAACACATGGAATTGGTGTTGGTCTTGCGATTGCTGGATTGGTGTTGTTGGTGGTGTATGCCGCCATCGCCGGTGATGCATGGGCAATTGTTTCGTGTGCAATTTTTGGCACAACAATGATTGCGTTGTATTTGGGGTCAACAATGTGTCATGCGTTGATTGGAAAAAAAGGCGAATGTTTCTTTGAAGTGTGGGATAACATCGCTATCTATGCCTTGATTGCCGGCACATACACACCGTTTATGTTGGTGAATTGTCGCGGGCCGGTGGGGTGGTCTGTGTTCGGTTTGTTGTGGGCAATCACATTATACGGTGCGTTCATAAAAATTCGTAATCCACACCAGCAGCCCAAGGGTACGGTTATATTATACTTAATGATGGGCTGGACATTGTTGTTTATATTGCCTGTTATGATACGGAATATTCCGCCACGTGGTTTATGGTTTATTTTGGCTGGTGGTTTATCATATACAATCGGGGTAATATTCTATGTATGGCGTAAATTAAAATTCAGTCATGCGGTATGGCATCTGTTTTGTATTGCGGGAAGCGTATGTTTCTTTTTTGCGGTGCTGTACGGATGTATCATAGATTATGCACCAACATTACCAATGTAAATAAAACCGCCACAACGGCGGTTTTTTTACGCTTTTTTTGATGTGCGTTTTGTGATAAAATACCTGTAAATGATAGGGGGGCTTTTCGTGAGATTTTTAATAGCATTGGTTGCAATTCTGTCAACTCTGTCTGTTCGGGCAGAGGTTTTTGACATAGAAATTGCGTTAAATAATACGAAATCTGCGTGTGGTGGTATTTCAGAAAAACTATCACCATTGAAAACGATGGCGGGAATCAACACAGCGGTGACTGGTGTTGGTACGGCGGCAAATGCCGGTGCAACCGTTGTTGGTGTGGTCAAAGCATCAAAAGACAAAGAAGCCGAAGAAATAGAAGTAAAGTTGGATGAGTTGCGCGCAATAGAAGAAAAGAACCCTCAGCCAGATCCAACAGATGATGAATTTGCAGCATTTTTAGATGATTT
>CAMHKP010000079.1 GCA_946185785.1 uncultured Alphaproteobacteria bacterium | reverse complement strand
ATATTGCCATCCAGTGTTTGTGATGCGTCTATGTCGCTGAATTTAATTCCCGTGGCTGTACGCAACCATTCAATTGCCGGTACAGTTATTTTCCAAAATGTGTCTAATCTGCGACGAACCGCGGCGGCATCGCTGTCATCGGCACGTCCACCACCTTCGCGGATTCTTTTATTTATGCGGAACATCATCAATTCTTCACTTAAATTCAAATATAAAACATGAATATTAAATTTGTCTGCATAATTTTCGACCAACCATTGTGCCTGGGGTAATGTGCGCGGGAAACCATCAAGAATAATATCTGCATCATCTGTGATATGCGAAGCCATTAATTTGAATAATTCGCTGTCTGGAACCAGTTCGCCACGTGCCATAATTTTTGCAATTTCACTGTCTGCTGGCAATGTGCGGAACAACGCGCCACTTTCAATATGTTTGTATTCGTGTTCGTTTTTCATAATAGCAGCCAAACTGCCCTTGCCTGCACCCTGACCGCCCATCATAACAATCATTGTATGTTTCATATTCCTTTCCTTTTTATTCATATCGGTTGAATATTAACATAAAAAAACAAATCCGGCAATGCCGGATTTGTTAAAACAATATGAAAAATCACATTATTTTTTGCTGTTTTCGATTGCAGCGCCCAAGATGTCGCCCAAAACAGAACCAGAATCTGATTCATTAGCGAATTCTTTGACAGCCTGCTTTTCCAAAGTCACCTGTAATGCACGGATAGACAGTTTAACAGTGTTGTTTTCAACAGAAACAACAGATGCTTCTACTGTATCACCGACATGGAATTTGGATGTATCTTGTTCAGCTTTATCGCGAGACAAATCTGTGCGACGGATAACGCCCTTGGCATCGCCCGCCAATGCAACAATCAATTCGTCTGGTGTGATTTCGGAAACTGTACCAGAAACCACAGCGCCCTTCTTAACAGAAACAGCGTTGTTTTCCGCGCTTTCGGTCAATTGCTTGATACCCAATGTGACGCGTTCTTTTTCTGGGTTAATGTCCAAAATCTTGGCTGTGACTTCCTGGCCACGAACGAATTTCTTCAATTCTTCTTCGTCCAGTTTGTTCCAAGACAAGTCGGAAATGTGAACCATACCGTCCAAGTCTGGTGTCAACGCAACGAACAAACCAAATTCAGTTGTGTTCTTGATTGGACCTGTGACAACATCGCCAACATTGTGTGTTTCAGCAAATTGTTTCCATGGATTTGGTTGCAATTGTTTATAACCCAATGAAATACGACGTTTTTCTTGGTCAATATCCAGTACCACAACATTGACTTCTTGACCCGCTTGCAAAACTTTGCTTGGGTGGATGTTTTTGTTTGTCCATGACAATTCAGACATATGGACCAAACCTTCAATGTTGTTGCCCAAATCAATGAATGCACCATAATCGGTTATCGAAGATACTTTTCCGGTCACAGTATCGCCAACGTTGAACGCGCGTGATGCTGTTTCCCATGGATCTTCTTCCAATTGTTTTGCACCCAATGAAATGCGGTGAGATTCTGGATCAAATTGGATAACTTTGACTTTAATTTTGTCGCCAACATGAACCAATTCGCGTGGGTGGTTAACACGTTTCCAAGACAAGTCTGTGACGTGCAACAAACCATCAATGCCACCAAGGTCAACGAACACACCGTAATCGGTAATGTTTTTAACTGTACCTTCGACCACAGCGCCCAATTCAATGTTTTTCATTGCTTCGGCCTGTTGTGCAGCGATTGCATCAGATTGAATTGCGCGACGTGAAACGATTGCGTTTGTGCGCAATGCATCCATCTTTAATACGCGGAATTTGTCTTTCAGACCAATCAACGATTTTGCATCGCGAACAGGTTTGTGATCAACCTGGGATGATGGCATAAATGCGAATACACCATTGATATCGACGGTGAAACCACCACGAACGACATCAATAATGGTGCCTTCTGGATCAATGCCTTCGGCAACTGTCTTTTCCAAATCTTTCCATGCTTTTTCAGCACGTGCCTTGGTATAAGACAATACAGCAGTACCTTCGCGGGATTCATAACGTTCAACAAAAACGTCAATGATATCACCAACAGATGGAACTGATGCGCCAAATTCTTTTAATGGAATGCGACCTTCGGATTTAAGGCCAACATCAACCATTGCGAAGTCACCACGAATATCTTTCACAGTACCCTTGGTGGCATAGCCCTGCAAGGTTTCTTGTGTGCCATAGTTTTTATCAAACATCTGGACGAAATCTTCGTTTGCGACTGGATTAAATAAATCTTTGGATAAATCTTTCATATGAAAAATCAAACAAAGTTTGCCGTTTGCCGTATTCTAGAAATGGCAAAGGTCTTGTGGGGTTAATCGGACTGCCCTTGCGCCCACCCGCAAAAGCAGAGCTATATTAAAGTAAAAAAAACGAAAAATCAAGCAAATAACAAAAAATCCGGCAATGATGCCGGATTTTTGTTTCGTTGTCTTTATTATGGTTCTAATAACACTTCTTCAAACTGACGTGGTTGCTTTGGCAATGTTGAAGAACCATCGTCAACTATTTCAACTTCGTGCAACGAGCTGGATCCCGCCACATTGTTGCTCTGTAGTGTCGTAGAGATGTTGTTCACACCTGTCGTCAACGTGCTCACATTGCTTGACAATGTCGCAACACTGTTCGATACACTACTAATATCAGATGACAATGTACCTAAACCAGTTGTCAATTCAGTTTTTGTGGCGTATGTGGACAGATCTAATCCACTGATGTCACTAGTAGTAATTTGATCCGTCTTCTTTCTGTACTGAGACAAATCTAATCCACTGATGTCACCTGTTGTGATCTGATCGGTCTTCTTTCTGTATTGAGACAAATCTAGGCCACTAATGTCGCTAACGGTGATTTCATCGGTAGTCTTTCTGTACTTGCTAAGATCTAAGCCGCTGATATCGCCGACTGTAAGTTGATCATCTTTCTTTCTAAATTTATCATCCAAACCATCAAATTTGTTGTTGATAGTTGTTATACTGTCTTTATCTGCAAAGTCTTTGAACTTACCGTTGCTGTCTTCAAGTTCGTCGCCCAAGAATTTGTCGAACTTTGTGCCCAATTCATCGTTCAAAGTATATCTGTGATCAAGGTCTCTTTCTTTGCAGAACCAGTCAAACTGTGTTCCGAATGTGCTGTCTGTGACAATACCGCGATCTGTGACCAAGCCATCGAATTTAGTACCTAAATCTTTATCTTTGGTTAATCCACGATCAACCACCAATCCATCGAACTTAGTAGCG
>CAMHKP010000078.1 GCA_946185785.1 uncultured Alphaproteobacteria bacterium | reverse complement strand
GTGGTCGGAGTGACTGGGTTCGAACCAGCGACCTCTACGTCCCGAACGTAGCGCTCTACCAGGCTGAGCTACACTCCGCGGATTAAAACACCGCCGATTATGAACTGATTTGGGTAAAAAAGCAACTTTTTTATTTCATATTTACACTTGTAAATCGCCAATTATGTGCCATATTTATATGGTACAACACAAAAAAGGCAATACATGTTCGCACTGCATTTTTTAAAGAAACAAAAATTTGATAGCTATGCTGATTATTTGGAAAACGCAATTCCAAGCGTGCCTGAACATTTTAATTTTGCATATGATGTCATTGACGTATTGGCGCAAGAATCACCGAACGATGTCGCTGTGTTATGGGTAAATGATTCTGGTGAAAAAAAGAATTTAACATATCACGATTTGTCGGTAATGTCTGGGTCAACTGCGAACTTCCTGCGTGCGCGTGGTATTGAACGCGGTGATACTGTGTTGCTGTTTATGCGTCGTCGTTGGGAATATTGGGTGTTGATGATGGCAATGCACAAACTGGGGGCGATTCCAATTCCATCGACAAACCAATTGAAAGCTGAAGATATTCGTTTTCGTATAGATGCCGCAGAATGCAAACATATTATTTCATTTGATGATGGACATATTGTCGGGGAAATAAAATCTGCAATTGGCGAACGCGATGACATTCAAATGATTGACTGTATGGAAATAGATGAAGCAATTGAAAAATATCCATCAAACATTGAACGTGTCCAGAATGAAAACACCGATACAATGGTTGTATATTTCACATCTGGTACAACCGATATGCCAAAAATGGTTGCGCATAATTATGCGTATCCATTGGGACATATAAATACCGCGATATTCTGGCAACGTCTGCACGATGGCGACATTCATTTTACTTTGTCAGAATCTGGTTGGGCAAAATGTTCATGGGGAAAAATGTATGGTCAATGGTTGGCTGGTGCAACCGTGTTTGTATTTGATTTTGCAAACAATGCAACTGCACATGATTTATTGACTGCGATTTCTGAAAACCATGTCACATCATTCTGTGCACCACCAACTGCATACAAAATGTTATTACATGCCGACTGGTCTAAATATGATTTATCTGCATTGGTCAAAGCCGATGTTGCTGGCGAAGCATTAAATCCAGAAGTATATGAAAGATTTATGGAATACACTGGCGTAAAAATGCGCGAAGGTTTCGGTCAAACAGAAACATGCATTATGTTATTTAACAATCCATGGATTGAACCAAAGCCTGGGTCAATGGGTATGCCGGCGGCTGGTTGGGATGTACAATTACTTGATGAACGCGGCCGTGTAGTGCCAGATGGCACCGTTGGTGAAATTTGCGTCAATGTCAAAAATGGTAAACCAATCGGTATGTTTCAGGGTTATTATAAAAATGAAAAATTAACCAACAGCGTATATCGTGATGGATACTATCACACTGGCGACGTTGCATATCGCGATGCGGACGGGTATTTCTGGTTCGTTGGTCGTAATGACGATTTGATTAAAACAACCGGATATCGCGTTAGCCCATTCGAAGTAGAAAGCGTTTTACTGGAACATCCATCTGTTGCCGAAGTTGCCGTCACTGGTATTCCAGACCCCGTACGCGGTCAGGCAATCAAGGCAACTGTTGTTTTGAACAAATACTTCGTTGGTTCGGATGTTCTGGTTCGTCAATTACAAGACCATGTACGTTCACGTACTGCAATTTACAAATGTCCGCGTGTTATCGAATTTGTAGACAGTTTACCAATGACAATATCTGGTAAAATTCGTCGCGCAATTATTCGTGCATTGGACAGCACAAAAAGTGTAATTGGTTTAAGTGGTGATGATAAAGAAAATAAAAAAGCATAATAAAACGCGGATTCAAATCCGCGTTTTTTATTTTTGATGTTGCACAATCGCATCGTGTGCCATTTTTGATGCAATATTTTTTATATCTTGTTCGCTGGTATTATTAAACCAACCAACCATTTCTTTTGGTGGCACACAATTTTCTAGTTCATAACGCACACCCGATTTATTCGGCACCCATATCACCGAACCAACAACGCTTTTATCGTATGAACAGTACATACATACTGATTGCAATTTTTCACAAAACTTTTTTAGATTTCGTAACGAACAAAAACTGCACAGTGGTAATGGTTCTACACACTGTGCATGCATATTTTGTTCAAACCAAGATGGTTCTTTATTTGACACGCTTGATTACCAACGAAGCGTTTGTTCCACCGAAACCAAACGAATTGCTAATTGCGACATCAACCTTGCGCTTTTTCGCAACGTTTGGAACCAGATCAAAATCCCCTACTTCGTCAATTGGATCATCTAGGTTTATCGTTGGTGGCACAACACCATCGCGTATTGCCAGCGCACAGAATATTGCTTCAACACCGCCAGCCGCGCCTAACAAATGTCCAGTTGTTGACTTTGTTGATGACATACACGCACCTGTTCCGGCAAACAATGTCTTTACGGCTTCTAGTTCACCAACATCACCAAGACCCGTTGATGTACCATGTGCATTTATGTAATCAACATCATTTGGTGTTAAGCCCGCATCTGCCAGTGCTGCACGCATCGCACGCAAGCCACCTTCGCCACCGGGGGCTGGCGCAGTAATATGATATGCATCACCCGACAAACCATAACCCGCCACTTCGGCATAAATCTTTGCACCACGCGCGACTGCATGTTCGTATTCTTCAAGAACTAAAATACCCGCACCTTCGGACATGACGAAACCATCGCGTCCCTTGTCCCATGGACGTGAAGCTGCGGTTGGATTATCATTACGCGTTGATAATGCACGCATAGCAGTGAACCCAGCGACACCGATTTTACATACTGCACCTTCGGCACCACCAGCAACCATAATATCTGCATCACCATGTTGTATTAAACGCACCGCTTCACCAATTGAATGCGCAGATGTTGCACATGCAGTGACAACTGCTAAATTTGGTCCTTTGAATCCATATTTAATAGAAACGTTTCCAGCAGTCATATTTATAATACTCTTTGGTATAAAGAATGGGCTAACATGACGTGGACCATTTTCATGTAATTCAACACATGTATCATAAATCGTCTGCATACCACCAATACCACTGCCAATTGAAACACCGACACGTTCTTTATCGCCATCATAATCTATCAATCCTGCATCGCGCACTGCTTCATCAGCAGCAACCATACCGTAAATCATAGACTTGTCTAACTTACGTTGTTCGCGCGGATCAACAATTGCATCTGGATTATATTGACCAGCTTCTGTCCCATGAATTGGTAAACCAGCAATTTGACATGGCAAATCAGACACATCAAAAATATCTATCTTGCGAATACCCGAAACGCCACCTACGACATTTTTCCATGCATATTCAATACCGGTACC
>CAMHKP010000077.1 GCA_946185785.1 uncultured Alphaproteobacteria bacterium | reverse complement strand
TATTCTAATGTTTCAGTATTCACAACAATCTTTTCATCTTGTTCAATGAACAATGGAACCTGAACACGAACACCGTTATCCAATATTGCTGGTTTACCACCAGACGATGAAACGGTTTGACCTTTCAATGCTGGTTCTGTTTCAACAACCGTTGCCACAACCGTCTTTGGCAAAGAAATAGATACTGGGTTACCTTCAACAAAGTTCGCCTTGACCATCATTTCTGGTGCCAAGAATTTTGTTTGTTCACCCAAACTGTCCAATGGCATTGTGAATTGTTCATAATCAGACAAATTCATAAAGAACGCATCTGTGCCATCTGAATACAAATATTGACAATCGAAATCTTCAACCATCAATTTTTCAACTTTATCTTCTGCACGCCAGCGATCACCGCCCTTGTTTCCAGAATCAATGTCGCGCAAGTCCGCCTGAACAAACGCACCACCCTTACCCGGTTTAACCTTGGTAATAGATGTGACAGAATAACGTTTACCGTTGTGGGAAATAACCCAACCAACACGCATATCGTTTGCAATGTATGATGCCATTGTAATACCTCTTTGATTAAAAATAACGCGACAATTATAAAATCTTGGGTTATAAAATCAACATTTTTTTAAATAAAAAGCCCCACATTCGTGGGGCAAAAATATCATAACCATCCAATTACATGCGCATTGGCATCAATACGAACAACGAATCGGTTTTCTTGTCCGTAGATTTGATAATTGTTGGTGATAATGGATCCTGCATTTCCATCTGGAATTTGTCGCCTTCGACTTGACCAGCGACATCCAACAAGAATTTCACATTAAATACAATTGTAAATGAATTATCGCCATTGTATTCAACATCCAATTCCTGGGTTGCAGTACCGGCATCTGGGCTTGATGCGTTGATAACCAATTTGTTCATTGAATATGTCAATTGAACAGATTTTGTTTTATCAACCGATGCCACAGAAACCAAATCAACCGCATTAACAAATTGTTTTCTGTCCAGAACAGCAATCTTGTCATTACCCTTTGGAATAACAACACGATAATTTGGATATTGTGCATCAACCAATTTACTTGTTAATGTTGCTGGTCCAACCGTAAAGCGCGCCTTGGTATCAGACAATTCGACCATAACATCATCAACGTTGGCATCTTCTAATAATTTAGACAATTCACCAATCACACGACGTGGTAAAATAACAGATGGCATTTCTGCACTGCCCGCTGGTGCCGCCATTGCACACAACGCCATACGCTGTGCATCGGTTGCAACCGCGGTTAACATCTTGGATTTACCTTCTTCGGAAATGTGGAAGAAAATACCACCCAAATGATAACGGACATCATCTGTTGGAATTGCAAATTTTGTCTGGTTGATAAGATGAGCCAAATCACCAGTTGTCATTTGGAATTTTGTAGTCAGGTTGCTGCCCGCCATTGCAGGGAAATTTTCCGCGGGCAATGTTGGCAAACGGAACACCGCACGACCAGATGACACAACCAATTGGTCACCCGATTGTTTAAAACTTATTTCTGCATCGTCTGGCAATTTACGAACAATATCATAAAGCATCTGCACAGGCACAGTTATTTTACCGCCCAATGTGATGTCGGCTGCAACATGTTCAACCAATTCCAAATCAACGTTAGTCGCCGACAACACCAAATCGTCGCCAACTTCAATTTTGACGTTCATTAAAATCGGCAAAGTTGCACGCTTTTCCACAATAGACTGCATGTGCCCCAGCGCACGAATTAAAACCTGACGAAATACCGAAAATTCCATTTTGTATGCTCCTGTTTATTTTACGCCTACATTCCTCTTTGCACTAAGTTTAACAAAAAATGCCGATTCGGTGCAAGCATCATTTTATAGACAAAACAATGAATTTGTATTAGTGTAAAAATTGTTTCGTTTCGCTTATTTTAATAAGACTTTTTCCAATTTTGCACGTAATTTTTTAATATCATCATATTTGGTGAACTTACCGCGTTCTGCAATAGATATATCGCCAGATTCTTCGGACACAACCAATACAACCGCACTAGATTGTTCTGATAATCCCAATGCCGCACGATGACGTGTTCCATATTCCCAGTTCAAATTATTTTGCGACAACGGTAATATTGCCCCCGCATAAGCAATGCGATTATGTTCTATTATCATCGCACCATCATGTAATGGTGTTTTGTTAAAAAATATCGTTAAGATAAGTTCCGCTGTAATCACCGAATCAATACGAACACCTGGTTTTGTAATTGCACCTTCGGCAATGGCCGATGGGAACACAATCAACGCCCCCGTATGTTTTGCCGACATATATTCTACCGCAGAACATATCGCATCAAGCGATGCTGTATCACGTGCAGCAATTCCACCACGAAAAAATATCTGGCGCCATTGACCAACATTTCCCATTAATGCCATAAATTTTCGCAATTCTGGTTGAAATATAACCAACAATCCCAACGACAAAAACAATGCAGTCCAATGGAAAAAACGTCCCAACAAATCAAGATGTACCCACGACATCACAAACCCTAACATCCATAATACCGCAAGCCCCAGCAATCCACGAACCAATTTTTCAGATTGTGTATTTTTAATGAATGTACGATAGAAAATCCATATCATCGCAACAATAACAAATATTTGGATTAAATTTATCCAGCTAAACATTTCTATTACCCTATACTTTACTCTGCTACTTCTTGTAATTGTGAATCTTTATTAAATACAGTATTCATCAGTTCATTTATTGGTTTATCCAACCATTCTGGATCATCACGACGTTTTGGTGCGCCATGCTTAAATGCTGTTTTACACGGTTCGTCATCTGCCAACCAATTTTCAAGTAAATCACCAGCAACCAAACCAATTCCGGCCCCAGCAACAACACTAAGTCCGCCCGTAAATGGTGCCAGCAACAATCCAATACCTGTTGCTGATGCAACCTTGCCTGCAACAGAAAGGCCACTTACCTTGATATCTGGTTCAGATAAATTGCCAGTTATTTCTATGGAATTAACAACATTGCCCGACAAAGATATTTTAAGACCTTTGACTGGTACAGTTGTTAATGCAAGTTTCATTTTTTCTTTACCTAAATCTACACTTCCAGCAAGACGCGCATTTATTGCATTTGTTTCAATGGCAACACCATTTTTTGTCTCTGCCAATCCATTGCGCAATTTTACATTCACTGTTGCACACGATATTTTTATTTTTTCATCTTTCTTGTCCGATGAAAACATATCCTGAACACCATCTTTTAGACTGGTCAATGTATCCTTGCCATAAATATACGAAACTAATTCAGAACGCATATAACCTTTACCACTTGATTGTAAAATAACCGGCCCAGTAATTGTTTTCATAAATTCAGATAAATCACGTCCATTTGCAACAACATATGCGTTTATGTTCA
>CAMHKP010000076.1 GCA_946185785.1 uncultured Alphaproteobacteria bacterium | reverse complement strand
GTGTTCGAATACCCTTCGGTATCAAGCACCAAGATATTCACATTTTCACCGCTGTGCAAAATATGATCCAGACCACCATATCCAATATCATATGCCCAGCCATCACCACCAATTATCCACACCGATTTATCAACGATTGCATCAAGCAAACTTTCCGCAGCACGTGCTTCGGGTGATTTTTTCTTTGCCAGTTGTTTGCGCAACATTTCCACAGATTCACGCTGTTTTGCGATATCGTGTTCCGCGAAAATCTCTTCAACATTTGGTGTCTTTAATTCAAACAACAACCCACGCAACGCATCACGTTTTTGATTTAGTGCCAAACGCATACCCAAACCATATTCCGCATTATCTTCAAACAATGAATTTGACCATGCTGGCCCGCGACCATTTTCATCTGTTGTCCATGGTGTCGTTGGCAGGTTTCCACCATATATGGATGAACATCCGGTCGCATTTGCAACAACCATACGGTCGCCAAACAAATGCGCCAACATCTTTACATATGGTGTTTCACCACATCCCGCGCATGCCCCAGAAAACTCAAAATAATGTGGCAACAATTCAATATGCTTTGGAATATTCAAATTCAATTTTTCACGTGGCACATCCGGCAATTTGACAGACGCATCAAATGCAGCCTGATTATCGCGTGCATCATTCATTGACTTCAGCGCCAACGCATGAACCGGACAATTTTTCACACAAACATTACACCCCGTACAATCTGCTGGCGAAATATTTAATGTGTAATACATATTCGCCCCCAGCTCTGGGGTTTTCATTGGAACAACAATTATTCCAGACGCACGTGCATCGGCAACTTGGTCTTCAGTCAAAGCCTTAATCCGAATCGCTGCGTGTGGACACAGCATTGAACATTTTCCACATTGAATACACTTTTCCAAATCCACCGTTGCAACATTTGTTGCGACACCACGCTTTTCATATTTTGATGTACCAACTGGATATTGCCCTGCCCCAAAAATACCATCCACACGGAATCGCGAAACAGGAATCGCATCGCCACGACCAGCCGCCATTTCACCAAGTGTGCCAGCAATTTCTGCTGGTGCATCTGCGGTCATGGCTGGTGTATAATCTGGCGCATTTTTATCAATACGCGATGGTAAATTGTATTTCACCAAATATTTAGACGCATTATCAACCGCTGCCCAGTTTGCCTGAACAATTTCCATTCCCTTTTTCTTGTACGTTTTTTCAATTGCCGCCTTGGCAGACTTTGCTGCCGTCTTTGGATTTATAACATTTGTTAAATTAAAGAAATTCAACATTATAAATGTATTTATACGATTACCCAATCCCAGTTCCGCTGCGCCACGATTTGCGTCCAAGAAATACACATTGGCGCGCAACCTTATCAACTGTTCTTGGGCGTCCCGCGGCAAGTTTGCGAACGCAACATCTGGTGCCATGCTGGTGTTAATCATAACCGTACCACCGGCACGAAGTCCCGAAAACACATCAAAACGTTGTGCAATCATAAAATTAGAAATGCTAATAAAATCTGCAACTTCGACCAGATACTGACTGCGAATCGGTTGATTAGAAAAACGGATATGCGATTGGGTCAGCCCGCCAGATTTTTTAGAATCGTACACCGCGTATGATTGCGGATACAAATCACTATTTTCACCAACGATTTTTACAATATTTTTAACCGCGCCAACCGTTCCATCTGAACCAATTCCATACAGAACCGCCGTCTTAACATTATCGTTTTCAATCGCAAACGCAGAATCCGTCTTTAACGACAAGCCCGATAAATCATCGTCAATTCCAACTGTGAAATTATGATGCAACGACCCACGCATCATATTTTCATATACCGCCTTAACATCACGTGGTTTAAATTCCTTGGACCCCAGACCATAGCGACCACCATAAACATTACACTTGTCACCGACAACTGTTTTAATTGTTGTGTACAACGGTTCACCAATTGTTCCTGGTTCCTTGGTTCGATCAAGCACAGCGATATTTTCCACCGTTTTCGGTAATAATTTAAGGAATGCTTTTGCTGGAAACGGTTGGAACAAATGAACACGAATTAAACCCAACCCCCGTGGCAATTGTTCCAATGTTTCCGCAATTGTTTCACATGACGACCCCATAGACACAATTACATGTTTGGCATGCTTGTCCCCAACATATTCCACAACATCATATTTACGACCGGTCAATTCTGCAAATTCATCCATAACATTTTGCACAATTTCAGGTGTTTTTTCATACAGTGGATTTGCCGCTTCGCGTGATTGGAAAAATACATCTGGGTTTTGTGCTGTTCCACGAATAGTCGGTTTTTCTGGCGACATACCACGATTGCGATTTGCCGTCACTAAATCATCTGGCAATAATTTATGCAATACATCATCTTCAATTCTTGTTAGTCGGGATTCTTCGTGACTGGTACGGAACCCATCAAAGAAATGAACAAACGGAACACGCGCACGCAGTGTTGCCGCATGTGCAATTGCCGCCATATCGTGTGCAGATTGAACATTATGGGATGATAACATTGCGAACCCAGTACCGCGCACCGACATAACATCACTATGATCACCAAAGATTGACAACGCATGTGTTGCCAGCGCACGTGCCGCAACATGCATAACAAACGGTGTTTGTTCACCAGCAATTTTATACATATTTGGAATCATCAACAGCAAGCCTTGGGATGCTGTAAATGTTGTTGCCAACGCGCCCATTTGCAACGCACCGTGCATTGCACCCGCCGCACCGCCTTCGGACTGCATTTCAATTATTTGCGGAATTGCACCCCATATGTTTTTCTTGTGCTGAAACGACCATTCGTCCGCCAGTTCCCCCATTGTTGAACTTGGCGTAATTGGATAAATCGCCGCAAAATCAACACAACGGTATGCTACATCGGCTGCCGCCCAGTTCCCATCAACAATTAAATTTGCCATAATTCACACTTCCCTTAAATTACAAATTTTCATCATCCAAAATCATAGTAAATTACCCCCCGAAACGCAAGGGCTTATTAAACGCCAAAAACAATATTTTCGGGGCTTATTCGGTTTGCACACACACATAAAATATGATACAATATGTAACTATAAAAAGGAATGTAATGGCGGACAAAATTAAAGACACAGAAAAGATTAAACGCAAGATTTGGGAAAAATATTCCCAAGCAATGAAACGCATACCAAGCAAAGAATTAGAAATATACCACAATTCCAGCACACCAACGGATGAACGACAGAAAATTCATGACAGGTATATGGCTGAAACTTCAATATCGTTAATTGATGATATTGTTGCCACACTTGATGAGGAAAGTTCGCTTGCCTATAAAAATGGTGATGCTGACAAAAAGGCATTTATCATTTCTTCACAATTAGCATCAATACTAGAATCACAAACTCGCGAAAATTTATTTCTGATTACACTTACTGGCTATAACGAAAAAGATATA
>CAMHKP010000075.1 GCA_946185785.1 uncultured Alphaproteobacteria bacterium | reverse complement strand
GGTGCGTTTACCGCATATCAAGGCGCGCAAAACGATATTGACGAACGTTGGGTTTCGGCAGTGCGTGAATACAAAGATTCATTGCAGAAATTCTATTGTATAACCGGTTCACGATTTATATCTTACTATAATGATATGGTCTTGATACCGAATATAAATGAATAAAAAAAAACGCCCGTTTGGGCGTTTTTTAATGTTGTACGATTTCCAGCACTTTCGATTTAACATCCGCGATGGGAACGCGAACCTGTTCCATGGTATCGCGATAGCGTAATGTGACGGTGCCATCTTCGATTGTCTGGTGGTCAACGGTAATGCATACAGGTGTACCGATTTCGTCATGACGGCGGTAATTTTTACCGATATTACCACTGTTTTCCAGTTCAATACGGCCAATACCCAATTTGCGTAAATCGTTTTCAATATTGTTTGCAATATCTAACAATTCTGGAACGTTGCGCGCAAGTGGAATAACCGCAGCCTTGACCGGCGCCAACCATGGTTTTAATTTCAATACAACGCGCGATTTACCATCACCTAAATCTTCTTCGGTGTATGCTTCTATCATAACAGCCAGCATTGCACGATTTACACCCATCGCGGTTTCAATAACGTATGGGATAAAGTTTTCACCAGTTTGTGCATCGGAATATGACAGTTTTGTCGTGCTGTCTTTATTTTCCAGAACGTTCGCATGAATCTTGAATTCGTCTTGTGATTTAGTGTGTGAACCCAAATCAAAATCTTGACGGTTGTGCACCCCTTCGACTTCGTCAAAGCCGTCTGGAAACGCATATTCAATATCCACCGCAGCCTTGGCATAGTGCGCCAATTTTACGTGTGGCAAGAAACGCAATTTTTCAGATGGAATACCCAAAACATCAACCCACCATGCCATGCGGTTTGCTTTCCACATTTCAAAATATTTTTCGTCATCAACTGGATTCACAAAGTATTGCATTTCCGCCTGTTCAAATTCGCGCATACGGAAAACAAAGCCACGTGGGGAAATTTCATTACGGAACGCTTTACCAATCTGGGCAATACCAAATGGCAATTTATGTGGTTTCGCATCAAGAACATTTTTGAAATTCACATATGTTGTTGTTGCGGTTTCTGGACGCAGATAAGCGTTAATTGCACCATCCGCCATTGCACCGATGGAAAGCCCCATCATCAATTGATATGCGCGTGGTTCGGTAATATCGGTTGAACCACAATTATCACATTTTGTTGGATCTTTCATTTTATCCTGACGCATGCGTGTGCCACATTTTTTACATTCAACCAATGGGTCGGAAAACGATGCTTCGTGTCCAGAATATTTCCACATTAATCGGTTAGATATCAGTGCAGCATCCAACCCTTCGATATCATTGCGGGAATAAATCATGGTGTTCCACCATGCGTTTTTAATGTTGCGCATCAGTTCCACACCATACGGACCATAATCGTATGCGCCACCCAAACCACCATAGATTTCAGAACCTGTAAAAATAAAACCGCGCCGCTTGCACAATGCGACAATATCATTAACACTTTTTGCTGGCATAATAATTTTCCTTTGTTTTATCGCGGTATATTATGATACCGAAAATGTAGTTTTGCAATAAATAATATGTAATAATAAAACACCGCCGACTTGGCGGTGTTTTACTGGTTTGTTATTAATCACATCCCAAATTGGTTCGCAAAGTTGTGTTGTTGGCCACTTGGTTTGCACAAAATGCAGCCGTGCATGTGCCTGCGCAATTACCGGTGTCGCCGCTTGCTGATGGTCCCATTGTACCAATAAAGATCCATTTCGCTGCACCGTTATAGGTGCCATCACCATATCCACACCAACATGCCTGACCCTGATTATGGGCCCCATATGGTGCGCCAGCTGTATATATTGTTCCTGATGTTCCAGCAACCGTTGTGCACATTGATGTGGCAATGGTGCAATCAAATGTCGATTCACGCACGGTACCATTATAATAACATGAACTGGTTGTGAACCTTCCCTTGCTGTTATAATATGATCCAGCCAATAAATAACAGCCATTCACCGTTGATTTGTCATCTTGGTCAATCTTGTCATTTGAATATGTTGCCACAGTGCTTAAATTACTGTTCGTATATGCAGTGTTAATTGCAGCGGGACAGCTGGTGCAAGATGTTGCATCATATGTGTCTGAATATGTCCCGTCCGGACATGCCGAACAATGTGGCGATACCGAAACATTTTGTGGATCATAAAATTGTCCCGGTTCACAGCGAACACATACATATCGGATAGCAGTACAAATCCCATTTTCTATGGTTTCTTGCTCTCTTCTGAAACCAGTATTACATGTATTACACGAGCGATACTGAAAATGCCCATTAGCATGAGAAGAATAAAGATAGTTCAGTCCAGACAAAGAAGAACAATTTCCTGGATTGGTTGGACTACCAAGGGTTGTTCCTGTTGCGGTGGTTGCACATTTTACACAGTAATGATACGTCCATGAACAAGAACCGATGTATACCGTGGTTTCATCAAATCTATCATACCCAGACGCACATGATGCACATTGTTCCACATAGCCCCATTTTTTATTTGTTGTGTCATAAATGTATTTCGCTGAAGTTGAAGCACAATGCATGTTACCACCGGGGTTAATTTGGGTGGTTGCAGTAAGATTGTAGACCTTTTCATAAGTGCTTGTAGATACGCCACCGATAGTGGATTGTGCTGTGTCAAAATTTGCACATGACGCATACGCATTGTTTTGTGCCACAGCAAAAAATACAAGCACAATACCCAAAAATATTGATTTTATTTTCATACTGGTTTCCTTCCTTCGTCACAGATTCTGTGGCAAATGACACCAAACAACGGTTTGAAATCTGTATTTCTCCGTGTTCATTCTACTCGGTTTTCAATTTGATTGTCAAATAAAAAACACCATCCAAACGGATGGCGTTTATCGTTTTGAATCTAATTATTCAGCTTTAATTGCGTTTACTGGACACATTGCCGCGCATGTACCACAAGAAACACATTTAGATGGGTCAATAACGCATTTTCCGCTCGCATCGGTTGTAATCGCACCCATTGGGCAAACGCCTGCGCATGTGTGACAACCAACGCATTTTGATGTATCTATTTTATATGCCATTTTGTTTTCCTTTTTTTGTTTAATTGCGGTTAAATAAACTTAATATATATTGAAACATTGCAATGAAAGAAATATACAAATGCAATGCACCTAATACAGCCAACTGATTCTTTTGTGTGTCATCACCAACATAATTGTATGCGGATTTTAATGTCTGCATATCATATGCGGTAAACAGTGCAAACACCAATACACCAATAAAACAGAATACTGTACCAGCGGTGCCGCCCAATAATGCCGGCCATATAAATGATGCCATACCAACCAAGATTAAACCAATCATGCCCATAAACAAGAATATGCGCAAGAATGACAAATCGCGAACAGTTTTATAACCAAACAATGCCATGCATGCAAACATTATCGCAGATATAATAAA
>CAMHKP010000074.1 GCA_946185785.1 uncultured Alphaproteobacteria bacterium | reverse complement strand
GTCCTGTGGCAATTGATAAAATTCGTATAGCTGGTCCAAATTTAATGGAAGGCTTACGTAATGCAAAACTTAATACGTCGCAACGTGCTAACGCAGATGCGTTCTTGAACGCTTTCAATTTTAATTGGATGGATTTACCACCGGTGGAAGCAACTCAAATATTGTTAGAACAATCTGGTTATTTGGAAATGTTACGTGATTCAAAAGAAGAAAACGCAGCAGATAGATTAGAAAACATTCAGGATTTGGTAGAAAATGTTATTAGAAAATATGATACACTGCCAGAATTTTTAGAACAAGCCGCACTTATGACAGTTGAAGATGATGCTTCTAATAGATCAAACGGTAAAAGGGAAGCCGTAAATGTTATGACAATTCATGCGGCCAAGGGGTTAGAGTTTGATACGGTATTCTTGCCTGGGTGGGAAGAAGGAATGTTTCCAAGTGATAAAGCGATATATAAAGAAATTGATGGAAAAGAAATTTTGGATGAGTCTGCATTAGAAGAAGAACGTCGGCTTGCATATGTTGCGATTACGCGCGCAAAAAGACGTTGTATAATTAGCAATTGTATGTCGCGTTGGCTTTATAACGAAGCCAAATATAATTCGCCATCTCGTTTCATAACCGAAATGGATAATAGATATCTGGATTTCCAAGGGGGACAACCCGCGCGTCAATCTTATTCTTCGTATCGCGCAACACCGCATCCGCGTCCATTGCGCACAGAACCCAAAACTATGGTTGGAAAATTAGTTTCACATGTTGAATTGGGGCATGGTACAGTTATTGCTGAAAATGGTGATGTTTTAACCGTTGCATTCGGTAAACACGGTATGAAAAACGTTATGAAATCGTTTGTGACAATTTTATAAAATTATTTTTTGCTTTCGGCATATGCTTTGGCCCACGATTTTGCAGAATCATATGTGTCTTTGATAAGTGTTTTAATGTCTTCTGTGAAATTTTTGCCAGTATCACCGTCGGGTATACTGCCGCCAATGTCGCGGGCAATTTTATCGGCACGATTTGCCAACCACGCAACCAATGCACCGGTTAGCAAAATAGGAATAAAGCCGTCATCTTGCAGTGTTGGTACGTTTGTCGCCATGTTTATATCAACAACACCTGATAATAAAGCAGCACATACTGCAATGACGATAGACAGCGATACAAAGTATATCGCAGCATTTATAAATTTATTTATTTGTGCGTCTAGTTTGATTTGTCCTGCGTTAAACAGACCTATGAATGAATTAAATATATTGCCAACAGCACCTTTATAAGTTGTTTGTGGAATTATTTCGGCAAATGCTGTGAACGGTAATAACATTACGACCAGAAATAAGTTCATGATTACTGTCAATGCCATCAATATAAACTTCCATGTGTTCCATGCAAAAACAACAACGAATATAGCACCTGCGATAAAGGTAAATATACTGGTGCCAATTCCTTTTATCATCCATTGCCAACCCGCTGAAATTGCAGTTGTAAAAAATCCAGAAAGACGTGTCGGTACACACAACATGTCTGCAGCAGCAGAAGCATTCATAATCGCATCATTTGCCACAGTATATGCATGAATTGCACTACATGTATCCGGAATTGTTATACCAGCAGTTTGTGTAATTGCGTTTAATATAAAATCAGATAGATACGTGCCGATGGATACAATCGGTCCAACAACAGACATAAATAATTTGGCTGGTCCAATTTCTAATACACTTATCCATATGGCAAGCAGAAGCGTTTTTTTGACAATAGCTTTGACTAGCTTTTTAACATCGTTATCTGTTGTCATCATATTGTATGCTTCCAGCATTACCCAAAATAGATACATAATAATGATGAATGCAACCATGAATCGTACAAGCGATGTATCAAGAACTTTTGCTACTTGATTAAGGGCGTTCATCATTGCAACACCAACGCGTGCTTCTACTGGGACATAATCATGAACAATTTGTCGTTGAAATTCTGATTGAAACGCGACCAAATCACCATCGTCACCGATAAGGTTGTCTATAAAAACATCACGATTATATTCGGTTGCCCATGAACCAAAATCACCAATGTCCCCCATTGTGGAACCTGGTATATTTGTTGCAGCAAAACTTGGCGTCAACGCACATGCAAACAATATTGCCGCAATCATTTTTGATAAAAATTTACATATCTTTTTTATCATCATTTTTTACCCAACGCCGATGTCACCTTTTCTGTTATTTGTAATGGCAAGTTCCAAATGTTTTTACCAAGTTGTTTTAAGTTGCCACCGAAATCAAAATCTGATTTACCAGCCGGCTTGAATATCTTGTCTATTTCTGGAGAAATCACCCAATAGTATAATGCAAATAATCCAATCATTAACATTAAAAATCCCCAACCATCACCCAAGAAATCAAATGCACCAGGATAGCGACGTTCTACCATTGCTTTGTGCGCAGTAAAACAGTTTTTAAATTTGTCGGCATCCATTTCGCCGTCAACCAATGCGACGCGTTCACATTCACTGAATGTGTTCATAACAGATAATGTTCTGGCGTCTGGATTTTGTACGGTTTGTCCCATCATTGGTGGTAATATTGTGCTGAATCCGTCAACAGGACCAGGGAAGTGAGCGTCTGCTGCGAAAGATACGGTTGCGTATATAACAATGATTTTAAGAGATATAGAAACAATGTTGACTGCTGCTGAGGCAAGCATACCAATTGCCTTGGTAAACAATCCAGATGCGACTTTCCAAACAGGTTCAAATGCAGCAGCGGCAATAAATAAAGGCATAAATATGATTATAAATATCAATTTAAATACGACCGACAGCACCTGGAAGAATAAATCAAAACCAATAATCAAAAACATTATAACCAACGCAAGCCCAGCAAGCCATGTTATTGCGCCACCACCCATACCAAGCCACGCATAGTTCATAAGTGAAAATCCACCAGCCGCCCCAGCAAGCATTGTCGCATTCAAATTGCCAATTGAACACATAAATGGTTGTAGCACAGGGTTTAATATGTCGTCTGTTTTTTCAACAGTTTCCATTGCGCCACATTTTGTTGCATCGGATACACCTGTTGCAGCCATACCCAATTCTGCGCCAACAAACATTACTGGTGTGACAGTCACCCGCGTCACATATCGTAAAGCGGTTGTTCCGCCCATACCAAGCATACCAAGTAATGCACCACAAACTAAAATTCGTGCACCTGTACGCCAAACTTTATCAAACCATGGTTTTAGTTCGATTTTCTTTTCTGTCGTATCAAGTTTGGCTGTTGTTTTAGCTGCATCGTATATATATTGGCCAGTGTAAATAAACAAAAACACACCAAAACCAATTGCCATCAAAACCCAAAGTGTGTTAACAATTGCATTCCAAAACAGCTCTGTTGCATTACCAAGAACACCAAACAAATCGGAAACATACCTACATAAAAAACAGCCATTTGCATTCGCAATATCTTCGCCAGCACCAATAGCGTTTAAAAAATTATCCATGCTGGTATAGGTAAGCGCACTGCCGTTGATTGACGAAGACAAATACCATATACC
>CAMHKP010000073.1 GCA_946185785.1 uncultured Alphaproteobacteria bacterium | reverse complement strand
CACTAATTGTCGTTGTATCACCATTACACCAATGGTGTGAACCCGAACAAAATGTATTCAAATTGCCACATATTACACCAGAACACCATACCTGTGTTGCCGCAGCATGCGCGCCCACAGGTGCCATAATAATAGCCAGCAATACAAGCAATTTTTTCATAATCGCCCCCCAACAATTTGTTCCGTTTTGAAAACAACATCTACTGATATTTCTAGGCTACTATATACTGATGATACAGCACAAGGAAAAAATTGAATTTATTGTATTTTTATTTCTGTGATTCAATCAAATTATCAAAATCTTCTTCGCCCCAGACGGTGATGCCCAGTTCGTTTGCCTTGGTTAACTTACTGCCTGCATCTGCGCCGGCAAGAACAATATCGGTTTTTGCAGATACCGATCCCGATACAACCGCGCCCATGCGTTCAAGAATTTCGCGCGCCTCATCACGTGTATATTTTGACAATGTGCCAGTCAACACGATTTTCTTGTTTGATACCGGTGTATCGGTGGCAACGCTTGCCGATGTTTCGCGAATTGTAATTTGCGCCAACAACGCATCCAGTACACGCATATTATGTTCGTCTGCAAAAAACGATACAATTTCATCCGCCATTACATCACCGATGCCGTCAATCGTTTTCAATTTCCATGCTGGCGCGGTTCGTAATGCATCAAGTGTTCCAAATGCACGCGCCAGAATCTTTGCCGTCACTTCGCCAATTTCTGGAATACCAATCGCATACAGGAAACGATGTAATTCGGGCGTACGCGCGTTTTCAATAGATTTATTAAGGTTATCAACCGATTTATCACCAAACCCGTCTAAGCGTCGAATTTCATCGCCATGATGCGCAACAAGGGTAAATATATCCGCCGGTGTTTTAATCCAATCACGCGAAACAAATAATTCCAGTTGCTTGGTTCCCAGACCATCTATATCAAAACCCTTTCTGGACACAAAGTGTTCCAATTCGCCAATGCGTTGTGCTGGACACGAAAGCGTATTTACACAACGCCATGCCACCGCGCCAGATTCACGCACAACCGCACCATTACATACGGGGCATCTGGTTGGGAATACATATGGAACGGTGTTTTCACCACGCGATGCCACACCAACAATTTGCGGAATAACATCACCTGCGCGTTGAACCGTCACCATATCACCGATGTGAACATCTAAACGCCCTATTTCATCGGCATTGTGTAATGTTGCGCGCGACACAACCACACCGCCAATATTTATTGGTTCCAATTCAGCGACCGGAGTTAAAACACCGGTACGACCAACCTGAACCGTGATATCACGCAGTTTCGTCACCGCACGTGCTGCGGGGAATTTATATGCAACTTCCCAACGTGGACTGTTTGCACGCGCGCCCATTTTTTCCTGGGTCGCGACATCGTTCACCTTAATCACCAGACCATCAATATCAAATGGAATATCAGCACGCTTTAACATTATTTCGTTATATACCGCATCTATTTCCGCCATTGTTTGTGCATGATGCGCCCAAGCGCGCGTTGTCTTGAACCCCCAAGATTCCAATTTATCAAAATATTCGCTTTGTGTTTTCCAATCCCGCGATGATAATTCGCCATATGTATAACCAAACGCAGACAAACGACGTGATGCCGTCACACGCGCATCCAGTTGTCGCAACGAACCCGCCGCTGCATTACGCGGGTTTGCAAAAACCTTGTCACCCTTTTCTTCTGCGATTTTGTTTAGTGCAATAAAATCATCACGTAACATATATACTTCGCCACGAACTTCGATAACATCTGGGAACGCCCCCGATAATTTCTTTGGAATATCTGGAATCGTTAGCAAATTTGCCGTAATGTCTTCACCGGCAACACCACTGCCACGTGTAAGGCCACGAACCAAAACACCGTTTTCATAGCGCGCCTCGTACGAGACACCATCGACCTTTAATTCAATAAACAAATCTTGGTTCGGCAATTTATCAAACCAATCGGCAACTTCGGCACTGTTAAACACATCGGAAATAGACAGCATTGGCACCGTATGCGCAAACGATTTAAATTTATCAGAAACCGCTGCACCAACATGCGTTGATGCCCCATCCTTTGCCAGCGATGGATACATTTCTTCGATTTCCAGCGCGCGACGTTTAGCGGCATCATATGTCGCATCGTCAACAACTGGCGCATCCTTTTGATGATACGCAATGTCCCACGCAGAAAGCTTTTCCATCAAATCTGCGTGTTCTGCCAAGATAAATAAATCGGGTTCGCGTGCCATGCCTATTTGTCCAGATTATCTAATAAAATCTGTTTTAATTCATTTGGAATCATACCTGTTGAATTATATCCACAATCAACGTGATGTGTTTCACCGGTAACACCAGACGATAAATCACTGAACAAATACAATGCCGCCCCGGACACATCGTCCAATGTCATATTACGGCGCAATGGGGTTTGTTCTGCATTTAATTTTAACAACCCCTTCATACCGCCAACCGCGCTTGACGCCAATGTCAAAATTGGACCGGCTGAAATTGCATTAACACGAATGTTATCGCGTCCCAAATCCGCTGCTAAATAACGCACCGAACTTTCCAGCGCAGATTTAGCGACCCCCATAACATTGTAATTTGGAACAGACTTTTCCCCACCGTAATAAGTCAAGGCAACAACCGACCCACCGTCACGCATCAGGGTCGACGCACGACGCGTCAAATCAACCAACGAATAAACAGAAATATCCATTGTGTTTTTGAAGTTTTCGCGCGTTGTATCGGCATAACGACCGGTTAATTCATTTTTATCCGAAAACGCAATCGCATGCAGAACACCATCCAGATGCCCCCATTCGCGTTCAATCGCAGAAAACAAAGAATCCATTTGTTCATCGTTTTGAACATTGCATTCTTGAACAAACTTTGCGCCAATTTTTTCTGCCAATGGGCGCACACGTTTTTCAACATTTGGATGTCCATATGGCATTGCAATTTCTGCCCCAGCCGCATGCGCACGTTGGGCAATTGCCCACGCCATTGACCAGTCATTTGCAACACCGGTAATTAAAATCTTTTTGCCTTTTAATAACATAACTTTATCCTTTTGGCTTATATGGAAAATCATAGCACCACATATCAAAACACGCAAGATAATAAAAAATTATTTGCCAGCGCGTTTTATGTGGTTTTTACGTCGCACACTGTAGCCTGTCGCATAGAACCAATCGTCAATCATAGACAAAGTCGTTTCGATATAACGCGCAATTTCACGTGCCGAATTATGAAATTTACACTCGTTCAAAATCTGGTTTAATTCCTGGGCAACGAACGACAGAATCTGGGTATGTTGCGGGTCTAACACGGTGATTTTGTCTGATTTGTATAATATGTCTTCAAGATTATTTAACTGATTTTTAATCGCCCGCAAATACTTCGCATCTAAATTTAGTTTTTTATAATTCAGGTTGATATCTTGCATTGGAACTTCTATACGCGCCAGCCCAATAATATTCTTCATCTGCGCCAGAATTTTCAGCAAACAATCATCCAACATATTCACCAACTTCATATGTTGATGTTTG
>CAMHKP010000072.1 GCA_946185785.1 uncultured Alphaproteobacteria bacterium | reverse complement strand
CAAGAAGTACAATATTCTTTGGTTGTACAATCAGATAAACATGTTGTTTATGCAACACACAGCGAAGTAGATAAATTCACACAACAAGTTTACAACAAAATGTATAAGATTTGGGACAAGAACAAACAGCATGCTAAATAAACTTGCCAATCTTCATAAACAGTGTTTTCCAGACCATCCATGGTCGGCAGATGAATTTGCCGATTTAAAGAAATCTGGGTGTGAAATTTTGGCATCTGATAATGGTTTTATTGTATGGCGTGCGGTCGCAGACGAAGCCGAAATAATAACCATTGGTGTTGCCCCCGAAGCACGTCGCCAAGGCATCGCTGAAGCCATGATTTTGCTAATGGAACAAGAATTAAAAAAATCAAGTGTTGTTAATGTGTTTTTAGAAGTTTCTGAAGTAAATCTTCCGGCAAAAAAACTATATGAAAAATGTGGGTTTATACCTACTGGGAAACGTCCAAAATACTATAATGGAACCGACGCAATTATCATGTCCAAAAGGATATAAAATGGAACAAAGCACACCATATGAAACACATGCTAAAATTATGCGTCGCGTATCCAAAAGTGACACGTGCAAATACGGTGCCGTACCCGCGACAACGATACCCCCAGACAAACCATGTGTTGTTATTTTTGGTGGTGAATTAACACGAACAATCAAGGATGCAAATTACTATGCGTCTATGATGATGCGCCTGATTGATTTTTATGGTCTTCGTGGTGTCGATGTGTATTCTGCATATTATGATTTTGATACAAAAGACAGAAAAGCAGAACGCAAAAATGTATTTATAGATGCACGTTCCAAAATATTAAACAAGGGTGCAACGAAACAAATTGCCGACACACAATATATTCAAGATTTATACGATATCATAATTCAACCACGTATTGTTGACTCACATGGTGATAAATTACCGGATTTGGTTGCGTTGCAAAACATACGAAACATTATTATTTACACGCACAGTCATGGTTCTGTCCCAGCATATGCGTTTCAAGGCATTATGTTGAATAATATGCGCAAATACGGTTATGAAACAAATGTTATACGCGACATTATGAAGAATTTATTGATTGTCCAGCATGCGCCTGTATCACCGCTGGAAAAATCTAAATTCAATACGGTTTCTTTCATGTCTGCAAATGACACCAAGATGAATTTTCATAACAAGTTTTCAGAATACGTTACAGAACATAATGAAGATTTGTTGCCATCTTATTTCCCACTTGGCAATTTCTTTGCAGTTTATGGTTTTACATATCAATTAATAGACGAACATCAAATAAATGGGTTGGTACCAAACAAAGGGCAAGATATGTTAACCCCAGATGGTGCTATTATTATGGCGGCAGAACGCAATACATTGATAAACGGTCTGGATGCCGCACGTCGTGGTGTCCCAATTCCAGCCATATCAGAACTAATCGCGCCAGTTTTACCATCGGATACAGTCCGTCCAGACTTTGATACATTGGCACAAAACGGTGAATCGTTTATGCGATTAATGCAATACGACATGCGCGCACAAAAATCAAACGAACGTTAAAAAAAGATTCCGCAAACGCGGAATCTTTTTTTATAAACAACATCAAATTAACGTGTTTTTTGATTGGACATATACTTTTCCAATGAAAATGTTTTTGCACTTGATTCAACCAAGGCAACCAATTTGTCCATAAATTGCGGATCATTATCGGCAGCGTCTTTTAAATCTTCAATTACTTGTTCTATACCAAAATTTCTTTGCTTTAATTCAGCGGTTTTATTTTCAGTATTTTCTAAACGATGGCGAACAATGTCCCAATACGACCCCATTCCAATTGTTGTAGACATTGGCAATATATTTGCAATACCAGCCGCAATATTGTGCAACGCCATTTCATTATTCAAAATATAATCGTATTTCTTTAATTCTGGTTTAGATTTACGCAATTCAATCAAATAACGACGTGCAACCCGAGCGGCAGCTTGGTCATTATAGCGTTTAGATGCACGTAATGCGTTAATTGCCGTACCCATAACAGCAATTCCAACGATACAAATAAAAGCGTCTTTTGCCAAATCTTTGGCTAAATCTTTCTTATCATTTTTACTCAATTTGTCGGTTTTATAAAAGCCTTTATTAACTTCTTTTGTTGTTTTGACTTCATTTACACCTTCGGCAACACCTGCGCCAGCCACCGTCAACCCCATAACCGCCATAAAAGCGATTAGCAAATTGCGAGTTTGAGTTAACAATGTTGCATCCAGTTTAAATGTTTTTTCGTTGTTTTTATCCATAATTTTACCCCCAGAAATGTTTAATTCTTTACGGTAGTAATTTATAATACAAATAAGCAAAATTGTCAACATATTATTTGTCTGCTATGAAATCTATAACCCGCTTGTCAAATATCACATCACGCGGCCGCAGCGGACTTGCAATATGCATATCGGCTGCGCTGCGCGTACGCGAAAGCGCAACATAAGTCTGGCCATGCGCAAACGCCCCACGTGAAATGTCAACCACAACGGCATCAAGTGTTTTTCCTTGGGCTTTATGTATCGTCATAGCATACCCTAAATTCAGCGGAAATTGTTTGTATGCCCCTACTTCTACTTCTTCTATTCTGTCGTTTTCATCGCGCGTATATTCGATTTTTTGCCATTTTTCTGGCTTTACGACAACAATATCACGACTTCTGTTCAACAACTGTACAATTATTTCACGTGAATTCAGTTGTTCAACGATTCCCATCGATCCATTGTGCCATTTATCACCATTTTTCACAAAAACAACCAATGCGCCCTGCTTTAGTGTCAAATTCATTGGTGCCGGCACATCGCGTTCGGCAAAAGTACCGGTTAATTCACCAGTATAAGTCACCGTTGGCGCAGATATTTGATTTAGTCTGTCTGCATTTATGCGTTCTGCAACCGCACGAAACGGTGTAATAAGTACCGCATTTGCGCGCCGTGCGGCATCGTCAATACGGCAATTATTAAAGAAATTCAGCACACTTAAATCATTTTCACGCAAGCGCATTAAATTTTTCAATAAATCACCATCATTTTGACGATATACGGTTTCAAAGTTAAACGGCACAAATTGCGATCGTGCATACACATGTGCATCAAAAAAGTACGCGTTTTCGTGTTCGTATTCTTGTAAATAATATTGTTCTGCTTCGCGTGTGATTACGGGCGGCAATTGGAACAAATCGCCAATTGCGACAATTTGAATTCCACCAAACGGTTCATTGTTATGACGTGCCGCCCGACACAGATAATCCATTGCATCCAATAAATCGGGGGCCACCATAGATATTTCATCTATAATCAGCACATCGGTTGCGTTTAATATATTGCGCGGTTTTGCCTTTAATTTCAGCAATTCCATCATAATAAAATCACGTGGCTGAATTTGAAACAGCGAATGAATCGTTTGACCGCCAACATTAAGTGCCGATACCGCTGTTGGACATGCACAAACAATGCGTTTCTTTGATGCAGACTTTAAATAGTTCACAAATGTTGATTTACCCGTACCCGCAGGCCCCAAAATTAAAATATTTGAATGCGTACGTTCCAGCGTATTAAACGCCGCCATTTGCGCATCATTTAAAATTGGAACTATTTCAGGCATAACCGCATCATGACACAATAAAAATTTTCTTGCAAGAAAATCAAAAACATATATAATGACCGCCGTGGGTTATTAGCTCAGT
>CAMHKP010000071.1 GCA_946185785.1 uncultured Alphaproteobacteria bacterium | reverse complement strand
TCGAAGAAGAAGCTGATGGCGAAGAAGAAGCAACAGATTTGGTGCTGGACGAAGCAAAGATGGCGCAATTGGCGGCAAACGAACAATTTATTTTGACGATTTCTGAAAATGGTTTTGGAAAACGCACATCGTCATATGAATATCGTATCACACATCGTGGTGGTTCGGGATTTGCGAATATCAAACTGGGTGGTAAAAATACTGCGGTTGCTGGTTCATTCCCAGTTGATGATAATCACGACATTATCATGGTGACAGATGGTGGTAAAATTATTCGTACACCAGTTGCAGACGTTCGTATCGCAGGTCGCGCAACAGCGGGTGTGACACTGTTCAGAACGGCTGAAAATGAAAAGGTTATGTCGGCAATTTCAATCGAACGCGAAGAAGAATCGGCCGATGAAGTTGTCAACGAAACACCAGCCGAACCAATCGCAGAATAATTTAAGGGGCCGACATGGATGCTGAATATTTTGTTTCGATAAATGAAGTAGCAAAACGGCTGTCCGTGCCGGCGCACACACTGCGCTATTGGGAAAAGCAATTTCCAACCGCAATCCGTCCAACAACGGGCGCGGGTGGCCGTCGGTACTATCGCAGTGAAACGATTACACGATTGGAAACAATAAAATCATTGCTTTATGATCGTGGTATGACGATTGCTGGCGTTAAGAAGTTGATACACGATGGTGAACTGGGAAATGAAATACATGTCGTGCAACCAGTACAAAATGTTGTTGCCGAAGTAAAAACGCAATCGCATAACATTGATTTAGATTCGATTGATGTCGCGATAAGTTATTTAACCCAAGCTAAAAGTTTGTTGGAATAAGATATGAAAAATTTAGTTTTATGCACATTGCTAATGTTTTCGCCAATTGTCGCAATGGCACAGAATTCAACGCATACGCCAGATGCAGTTGCAAATTCAGAAATAAAAAATGAAGCAGAATGGAAATATTATATAAGTGCGAATGTTGGCGCAATTGTATCCGAAGTTGAAATCAAAGATGATGAATTTTTAGATTTTGGCATGGTGACTAATTTGGAATTTGGTGCGAAATACAATCATTGGCGCGTGGCACTGGCATGGCAAAATCGTGCAGAGGTTTCTGAATTATTTCAAACACTGTTTGGACATACTGTTTCGATTGGGAACAGTGCGTTGCGCATGAACGGCTATTATGATTTTATATCGGGCGAACATTTTACAATGTATATTGGTGCCGGTCTTGGTGGTAATTGGTATGATTACACGATAAATGAACAATACAATAATCATAAAAAATCGCGTGATGGTTTGTCTTTTATTGCAGGCGCGAATGCCGGTATGATTTTTAGTTTTTGGCATTTGGGCATCGATATCGGTTTTGCGGTTGATTATATATCATATCCCGAAATTGTCAGCTATGGACCAACGTTTGGATTACGATATAATTTTTAATAAAAAACACCGGCAAATGCCGGTATTTTTTAATCGAAATTTTTGGCAGTCCCAACGGGAATTGAACCCGTGTTACCGGAATGAGAATCCGATGTCCTGACCGCTAGACGATGGGACCATGTGTGCCCGTATTCTAGACATAAAAATGTGCGTTTTCAATTGTTTTATAGATTGTTTTTCATAGATTTAAGAAATTATTCCTGTTAATATTTTTACATCCAAGGTTATAACTATGCATAAAATACCGTTTTTTATTGGAACGTTTATATCATATTTTGTGCCGGGACGCGAACGTCGTCGGCGTGTACGTGGTCGTATAAATCTTTTCTTTTTTTACATACCAATTGTGTTGTTTATACATCGTGTATATGGTGAGCGTGTCAAATCAATCAAGTTTGTCCGTCAAATTAGTATGAAACGTATGACTTGTGTTGTGAATGGTAAATATTTTGTAAAGGTGTTTAGATTTGTATCTGTAAAACGGCTGAATGAATATAAATTATTACTAGATTTTATTAGATCGCATCTGCCGGTGAAAATACCACGTGTTTTTGTTGCAAAACATATTCCAATGTATGTTGCAGAAAAATTACCTGGGCGTGTAATGACAGAATTAAATAAGAAAACAGTTATAAAAAATGGCAGAAAAATAAAAAGCCAGGTGTCAAGAATCATTAACGCATTAACCAGTATTCCGGTTAGTTCTATTCCAGACAACAAGCGTTTCGCATCGCGTATTCAAGCGCGCAAGGTTGAAAATATAATTTGTAAAAGTTCTGTTTTGGCGCATTGTGATTTGAACCCTGGGAATTTGCTGTTGGATAAAAATTTCAAAATAGTAAGTATCATAGATTGGGATTCGATGGCAATTGTTCCAAACCCAAATAAAGATAAAGAAGACTTTGCACGTTTGTGGGATATTTATACTAAAGCTAAAAAATAAATAATTTAGTCTGAATACGGAAACGTGTCACGACAATGACCATGTGCAAAATTACCATATATGCATATGAAATGTGTTGGGTCAATTGATTTATGATCTGACCAGGCATGCGTGATAAGAACATTTTTATTGTTTTTATCAGATGTGACAGAACGTGCAGAACCATAATACCACATTTCATAATGTACGTGGGCCAATTTTTTGCGAAATTGGGGGGCTGCATCATTATTTCCCCGTATAGATTCGCGTGAACCACCGGTGTTGCCAATAGTTCCTATTTGGCATCCAGCAGATACATTTTGACCAACCGTGACAAACATCTCATTAAGGTGCATATACCACGTTTTAAACCCATTTCCATGGTTAATCATGATATAATTGCCATGTGATTTACCACGTTGATTTGGTTTGATAATTTCAACAACACCATCCGCAGTCGCAAATACAGGATCACCAAAACTTTCGTGTCCTGGTTTGCTGCACCCAATATCATAGCCTTCGTGGCGACGCAGACCACTGCCACGATTAACCATACCATATGGTGCGCAATATATAAAATGTTCGTGTAATACCGGTGAACCAAACGGAATTTTTTGATTTTGCGGTATATCGGGATTTCGCATCTTGCAGTATCCACCAATTTGTGGGGTATCGTTGGTTGTCGTAGTTGGCGTGCTGGGGTTGCTTGCTGTATTTGGTGTATTTGGTGCGCTGGGGGCGCTATTGCCACTGTTTTGTGCGGATTGGTTTTGTTGTTGTTCAACCTGTGCCGCATCTGCAGCGATTTCCTGTGCCAAGTTTTCATCGGCCTGTTCCAATATAAACTTTTCATATGGGTTCAGGTCGGCATATCGGTTATAGCCTTCGGCTTTAATTTCTGTGCGTGTGATAAAATCCAAATCATTAAATGTTTTTGGAAATTGCATAGGCACCAACAGGCTGTCTGCACCACACAGAGTGTGAACACCAAATATCAGCATACAAGATGTAATAATCCAGACAGACTTTTTCATAATAAACATTATACCACAGACTAAAAATAAAAAACAGTTGCAAAATGGACAAAGATTATTATAATTCGCTGTACATTTGGGGTGTCGTCTAATGGTAGGACAAGAGATTTTGGTTCTCTTTATCATGGTTCGAATCCGTGCGCCCCAACCAAAAATTCAACCGGCCCTTGCCGGTTTTTTTGTTTCAACGAAAAAAGTGTGATTTTTTTTAAAATAGGACTTGAAATAATTTTATTAAAATATATAATAATTGCCGGTTTTAATTATTTGCCGGCTTTTTTTTACAAAAAAGGGGGATAAAATGGCACGCAAAGAATTTATCCGTTTAATCGAAGAAAA
>CAMHKP010000070.1 GCA_946185785.1 uncultured Alphaproteobacteria bacterium | reverse complement strand
AATGACGTGTTTATGTTGACCGACACCGACAGATGTTTGGCTGGTACCGCAGAAATTATTTTGAATTCGCTGCATGCTGACGAAGTTCTGGCCGAAAAAGATTTGCCAATTAAATATGCGGGCTTTTCACCATGTTTCCGCAAAGAAGCCGGTGCGGCCGGACGTGATACACGTGGCTTAGTGCGTTTTCATCAGTTTAACAAAGTGGAACAATATATATATTGCACACCAGAACAAAGCGATGAAATGCATGAACATATTTTGAATAACCTGTGCGAAGTGATGGAAGATTTGGAATTACCATATCGTGTAATTGCAAACTGCACTGGTGACATGGGATTCAACAAGGTTAAAATGAACGATGTCGAAGCATGGTTCCCATCTGAAAACGCATATCGCGAATTGGGTTCTTGTTCATCTATTGGCCAATTCCAAGCGCGTCGTACCAACACACGCTATCGCGCAAGCGACGGCACATTAAAATTCTGTGCAACATTGAATAACACAGGAATCGCCCTGCCACGCGCATTGGTGCCGGTTATTGAAAACCACCAAAACGCCGATGGTTCGGTAAATATTCCGAAAAAACTTCAGGCGTTAATGGGTGGCCGCACAAAGATTGGCGGAAAACATTAAAAATAAAAACTGGCGTTTGCCAGTTTTTATTTTTGTTTTTGTGCTAATTCAGCCATTAAATGTTTTGTTGGTGTAATTCTGTATTGTGTTTTTTCAAACAAATTTCTTGTCATCAAAACCAAACATCTTTTTATTCTTGCGCTAATTTCGTTTTGCACATCTTCGTTGTTTGGTGTTTTGTAATATTCACTTAAAATATCCAGAACGTCTTTGACGGCAAAATATATACGATCGTTATATTCGCCCCATTTTGAACCAGGAACTTTCAAACCAGAAAGATCACCAAAATTTGGATAAATTTCTTCCCAAGTTGTATATTTTCGCGGATTCAAAACCATTAAATCTAAACGAGCCTTGGCCTTGGCAATTTGCTGTTCTTCGGTGACATCACGTGGTGTACGTAACGACAACCAGCCCATAACTGAACGTAAAAAAGATTTTATAACATTATCAAAATCTATCTGTTTCACGATAAAACCTCTTCGTTTCTCCTGATGATTATAGACAAAATACACAAAATGTCAATATTTTTACAAAAAATTGTTCTATCTTGTTGAAATTCCTGAAAAATGGTATAATCTATACCCGGTTTATGCAAAATTAAAGGCAAAAAGTATGAAAATTCGCAATATCGCAATAATTGCGCACGTTGACCATGGTAAAACAACACTGGTTGACAATATGTTAAAGCAAGCAGGAACTTTTCGTGACAACGAAAAGGTTGAAGACCGTGTCATGGACAGTGGCGATATTGAACGCGAACGCGGAATTACTATTTCTGCTAAACCTACATCTATTCAATGGGGTGAATACAAAATCAATATTGTTGATACCCCAGGCCACGCTGATTTCGGTGGCGAAGTTGAACGTATTTTATCTATGGTTGACGGGGTTGTATTGCTGGTTGATGCCGCCGAAGGCCCCTTACCACAAACAAAATTTGTGTTGGGCAAAGCGTTAAAATTGGGTCTGCGCCCAATAGTTTGCATTAACAAAGTAGACAGAAGCGATGCCCGTCCAGATGAAGTTTTAACAGAAACATTTGATTTGTTTGATAAATTGGGCGCAACAGATTCTCAACTTGATTTCCCTTATCTGTATTCTGTGGGACGTGATGGTTGGGCGGTTCGTAATTTAAGCGACGAACACAAAGATTTGACCCCGCTGTTTCAACTTATTGTGGATCATGTGCCGGCACCAGATTGCAATGGTGAACGTTGTCAATTGGATGCACCTTTTTCAATGCTGGCCACAACACTGGAAGCCGACCCATATGTTGGTCGTATTTTAACTGGCAAAGTTGAATCGGGAACTGTTCGTGTTGGTCAAACGGTTAAAGCAATCAATATGAAGGGCGAATTTATAGAAAACGCCAAGATTACAAAAATTATTGAACATCGCGGTGTTGAAAAAGTTTCCCGCGACAGCGCATCGGCTGGTGATATTATCGTGGTTGCTGGTTTTTCCAAGGCCACCGTGGCGGACACGCTTTGCGACCCAAGTGTAAACGAACCAATCCCAGCAATGCCAATTGACCCACCAACCCTGACCATGACATTCTTTGTGAACACATCGCCATTGGCGGGGCGGTCTGGTAAAAAATTAACATCACGTATGATTGGTGAAAGATTGTTCAAAGAAGCCGAAACAAACATAGCATTGAAAGTGACACAAAGTGCAAACAACGAAGCATTCGAAGTATCTGGTCGTGGTGAATTACAACTGGGTATTTTAATTGAAACAATGCGCCGCGAAGGTTTTGAATTAAGTGTTAGCCGTCCACGCGTTGTCATGCAAACGGGGCCAAACGGTGAAAAATTAGAACCAATCGAAGAAGTTGTTATTGACGTTGATGACGAATTTTCTGGTGTTGTCATTGAAAAGATGACCAAGCGCAAAGCAACAATTACTGAAATGAAGGCATCTGGTGCGGGTAAAACACGTATCGTATTTTCTGCACCATCACGTGGTTTAATCGGGTATCTGTCTGAATTCCGTACAGACACACGTGGTACCGGCATTATGAATCGTGTATTTGATAAGTATGACGAATATCGTGGCCCAATTTCACAATATCGCCCAGGCGTTCTTGTTTCTATGGAGGCTGGATCGGCTGCAACATATGCTCTGCACAACTTGGAACCACGTGGCACATTGTTCATTGGTCCACAAACCGAAGTTTATTCTGGTATGATTATCGGTGAGCATTCCAAAGAAAATGATATCGAAGTTAATCCGGTCAAAGGTAAACAGTTAACCAACGTCCGTTCGGTGACAGCGGATGAAAAACTGTTCCTTGCCCCACCGCGCAAGATGAGTTTGGAAGAAGCATTGTCTTATATTCAAGACGATGAATTGGTTGAAGTGACCCCAACAACAATCCGTCTGCGCAAAAAAGAATTGGACAGTGGCAAACGTAAAAAAGCATACCGCTTTGCCGAAACCGACGATTAAAACAACCGCCCAAACGGGCGGTTGTTTTTATCCTTGGTATTTTAAAATTTTCTTCAAGAAATTGCGCCAGTTGGAACGATTTTTACGCCCCGGTACAACACACGAAGATAGTTTTATCACCAATCGTTTAAGTCTTCTTGTAAAAACACAACCTTGTTGTTGATTATATTCATTCAATAGACATTCATATTCTTTCCACTCCAAATCATCTAGCGTAATATCTTTGCTGGAATATTTATAATTATTGTCATCAAAAAATTCCTTCATATATTTTGTCACACCGATAATTTGTGGAATTTTAGAACTATGAAAAGTCTTTTGTTTTTCAATTGAACCAGATATAAACACACCATTCAGCATCTTTGTATTGTTTATATTATGCTGAATCATCGCATTACATTTTGGCAAACGATTGCGCTTAATTGAAATTACTGTACCACCTGGTTTCATAAACAATGCCAAATGCAACGCAGTTCCTGCACAACCAGCCAAAACTTTACAATTTTTTATCAACGAAATTTGTTTTTCCAATGGTAATGTTTCTGGGTAAATTATTTTAAAACCATTTTTCTCAAAAATCCGCTGAACCTTTTCTTCACCCCAAGTTTTATGGAACTTATCTAATTTCGATCTTGATACATATATCTTGTCATAATTTGT
>CAMHKP010000069.1 GCA_946185785.1 uncultured Alphaproteobacteria bacterium | reverse complement strand
CCGACCCTCTGATTACAAATCAGATGCTCTACCAGCTGAGCTAGACCGGCAATGCGAAGCATATATTATATTGTTTATTTCTAAATATCAAGCACAAAAATTCATAAAATGCTTGCAAAAATAAAATAACCATTAAAAATATAGGGTATGAAAAAATTACCTGAATTATTGGCACCTGGTGGAACGCTGGACGCGTTCAAAACCGCAATTTTATATGGTGCAGATGCAATTTATGCCGGTTTGCCGGGGTTTTCTATGCGTGCACGCGCAAAAATCACCACCGAAGAAGTAAAGGCTGGTATCGATTTAGCGCATGCCGCTGGGAAAAAAGTTTATTTGGCATTCAACCTGTTTGCGCATGATGGCGAATACGCCAATATGCCGCGGGTCAGCGAGATTATTAAATATTTGAACCCCGATGCGCTTATTGTGGCGGATCCAGGGGTTATAACTTGGGTGCGGGAAAATCATCCCGATATTCCAATTCATATTTCAACCCAAGCAAATATTTGTTCGTCGGCATCGGTTAAATTCTGGCAAAATGCAGGGGCAAGCCTTTGCGTGTTGGCGCGCGAAGTAAGCCATGATGATTTCAAGAAAATTCGTGCCGCATGCCCAGATGTAAAACTGGAAATATTCGTTCATGGCGCAATGTGTATGGCGTATTCGGGTCGGTGTTTGCTGTCAAACTTTATAACGGGGCGTCCAGCAAATCGTGGGGCATGTGCGCAACTGTGTCGGTGGAATTATGATGTGATTTTGCGTGAACACGCGACCGGTATTGAAATGCCAATCGATGAAGACGAACATGGCGCATATATTTTGAACAGCAAAGATTTGTGTTTGATGCCACGTCTGGCAGAAGTTCTGGAATCAGAACCAGATTCGTTAAAGATAGAAGGGCGCAACCGCAGCGAATACTATGTTGCATCGGTTGTGCATGCATATCGGGCGGCGATGGATGCATATGCGCGCGACCCCGAACATTTTGACCCATCATCGTTTATGGCAGATTTGGAAAAATTAGAAACCCGTGGATATACAACGGCGTTTTTTGACGGGCCGGTAAAACCAGATGCGCATAATTATGAATCTGCGCGTTCGGTGTCGGATTATCATGCAGCAGGCGTTGTGACAAATGTTGCAGATGATAAAATTATATTTGAATTGCGTAATGAGATTTGCGCTGGGGACGAAATAACATTCTTGATTCCTGGTTCGGCAGAAAAATTATCGATAAAATTGCCAGAAATCATAAATGCTAAAAATGGTGTGGCACAGCCAAAAATGTCCGCAGGGCAAAACAACAGCATTATAATTCCGCGCGAATGGGTTGGGGCGGATGCCGGTAAATTGGTGCCATTGGTTGTCGCATATAAGCGGAAATAAAACACTGGATTGCCACGCCACGCTCGCAATGACAATAAAAAAACCACCGAAACGGTGGTTTTTTATTTCGTTATGCGGCACGTTGGCGCATATCGTTCATTTGTTTCACCTGGATAAGCAACATAACATTCTGTTTTTGTTGCGCAGGTTTTGCTGCAACTTTCTGTTGTGCATTAACGAACTTTGGACGTAAAACAGCTTTCTGTTTTGGTTGATACTGTTTCGTCATAGAATTCAATGTTGCGGTTGCTTCATTAAATTTCTTGGAAATAAATGCAGCAAGCTTTCCACGTTCTTCGGGTCTGACCACCATCGGTAAATCACGATATTTGCTAGTCATTACGCGCTTGGTCACAACCTTGGTATGATATTTGTGTATGCGCAACAATAATTTTGTGACAGGATTGCGTTTGTCCATTGTCGCGATTTTTGCCTTTAACAATTGTAATGCGCTATACGATGCCGCACCCAATGTCTTGCCAGACATCAGGTTTTTTAGCAAAAACGCATTGTACAACGAAATGTACGCACGCAGAATCTTATTCTTGTTTTCTTTGGAAATAATAGTTTTTTTCTTCTTTTTACCCTGGGTTTTGGCAACACGGGCCATGTTGTTTTGATTTTGTACTTGCATGGCATCCCCCTTTGTTTTTTGTTCTTGTCTCATTCTTCGTGTATATTATAGCGCGCGGCATAGTCTGTTTCAAGCCCTAAGTCAAGATAAAGTTTTTTTTGACATTATTCCCACAATGTAGCAAAGTATTCTTAGCCGTATTGTAAAAAACGGTCATCGGTGGGTTTCGATGTTGATACGGTTCGCTGCTCTTGCCAATAATGGGGGGTAGTGTGTTTCATCAAGTAACAAGGAGTCTTATAGATGAAAAAAGCTTTTAAAATTGCAGTTGCAGCATCAATTTTGACTGCACCAGCATTAGCAGATACACCGTATGTTGCGGGTGGTGCATTGCGCAATATGGAAAACCCATTGTATTTGCCAGCACAAAATGAAGTGTACAGCAAAATTGGTTTTGGTGTTATGTACAAAATCACAGACAGCAACGATGCACAAAAGAAATTGTTCCATGATGGTGAAGAAGAATTCCCAATTTGGCGTCCAACATTAGAATTGGGCTATGGTATTACAGATCGTTGGGCAATCCATGGTCAATTGGGTTATACACATAACCGCGATATTGAACGCTATGGTTTTCATTTGGGGCGTTTGGGCACAACGTATCGTATCATCAACAGTGGTGATGGATGGGTATGGGACGTCTATGGCGATTTGCACATGGGCGGTATCCAGAAAATGAAGGGTGCGTTGGTTAACAAGGGTGCTGGTTTGACATTTAATTATGATAACTATTCCAATGGCCGTTGGGGATATCATGTTGGTACCAAGGTTGGTAAAGTTTGGGATCGCTGGACAACCAGTGCATTTGTTGAATTATTGCGCACATGGGGCAACCACAACAATAAAATTGATATTTCTGATGTGTATCTTGATGATCTTCAGGGTGGTGCACCACATGTCACATTGGCAAGTCAGGGTGTTCCAAACGAAATATCGGTTGATTTGAAATCTACAACCGAATTTGACTTAGGGGCAAATGCATTTTATCAGGTCAATGATCGTTGGTCTTGGGGTGTTGGTTTGAAGTATATTTACCATGCACAAAACGGTATCAAAGATTTGCATACTAAAATTCCAGAATCTGTCAGCCCAGCAATTCGTGCCGGTATGAATAATTATTTGACAGAATTAAAGAAAATGCATGACCGTTTTGGTGAATTTGCGCAGAGCTTGACAGTTGCATATCAAGCAACAGATGCGATGCAAATTGCATGGTTTATTGAAAACACCATCGATAATGGTCAGCGTTTGAATGCGAATACAACTGATTTGAAAATCGAAACAGCAATTCGCTTGAACGTAAAGTTTTAAAACAGACGAAAAGTATAAAAATACCCCCGCATTTTTGTGGGGGTGTTTTTTATTCTTATAAAACACTTTTTTATGGGGGCGATTTATGATATAATATATCCAAAGGAAGTCGGAGCGAGAATGAAAAAGTTCAGTGTTTCTGCCGCTTTGGTTGGGGTAGTGCTTGGCGCACCATGTGGCGCCGGTGCCGCATATCCAGTGTATCAAAACCCAAATGCCAGCAATCAAATTGTGGCAAATGGTCGTGTTTTGTATTATCCAAACGGTGCAAATGTCGTTCCAAATCAAATGATTGTCACGAATCCAAATGTTGCGGCAAGTCCAACGCGTGTGACTGGTGCATTGCCAAAGGTTGGGTCAAATGCAACCGCAGCGGGTCGTCAATATTATCAGCCAGCTGATTTTGACAGACTTGCGGACAGTGGTCTGTATGTTGGTTTGTCTGCGGGATACAGTGCATCTGTTATGGGTTCGATAAGTGCAGATTATACTGGTGAAGACAAGGCTTTCTTTGTTCCAGGTG
>CAMHKP010000068.1 GCA_946185785.1 uncultured Alphaproteobacteria bacterium | reverse complement strand
GCTTCGTCCAGCACCAAATCTGTTGCTTCTTCTTCGCCATCAGCTTCTTCTTCGATACCAGTCGCAGCACGACGCGCAGCGCGACTCTGTTTGATGTATGCAGCACGCACAGCAGAATCTGTTTCACCATGATTCAACATCGCCATACCGATAATGCGGTCATCTTTACCCAAACTTAATCCACGCACACCCGTTGAATTACGGCCTGCGAACACACGAATTTCTGAAACTGGGAATCGTATGCATCTGCCACGATATGTTGCCAAGAATACATCTTGGTCTTCATTACATGGCAACACAGAAATCAAGCTGTCGCCATCGTCCAGTTTCATTGCAATCTTTCCATTTGCACGAATCGAATCAAAATCAGACATACGATTGCGACGCACCGTACCGGATGCGGTTGCAAACATCAAGAAATGTTCTTTGCCACTTTCTGCGACACGCTGTACTTCTTCTTCGGGCACTGGCAAAATTGCAGTAATTGTTTCGCCATTTTCCAACGGCAACAAGTTTACCAATGGACGTCCCTTGGCTGCCGCAGCAGCTTCTGGCAATTTGTATGTTTTTAATTTATAGCACAAACCTTTCGAACTAAAGAACAACAGTGGTGTATGTGTATTTGCAACGAACACTTGGACAACATAGTCGTCATCTTTGGTTGTCATTGCATTGCGTCCCTTGCCCCCACGTTTTTGTGCACGATATGTATCCAGCGCAACACGTTTGATATATCCAGTATTCGAAACCGTCACAACCATATCTTCGCGCGCAATTAAATCTTCCATATCAATGTCGATTTCTGCATCAGAAATTTCTGTACGACGTTTTGATGACCAATTGTCGCGTTCATCAATTGTTTCTTCACGAATAATTTGAACGATACGTGCATGACTGCCCAAAATATCAAGCAAGTCTTTAATCTGGGCGCCTAAATCAACCAAATCACTGTGAATTTTGTCGCGTTCAAGGCCCGTCAAACGATGCAATTGCAATTCCAAAATTGCGCGCGCTTGATCATCAGACATACGGAACATACCGTTTTCGTATTCTGTATTTGGATCATCAATTAATTTGATATAAGATTCAATATCGGCTGCATGCCATGTGCGCGACACCAACTGTTCACGCGCAACATCTGGATTTGGACTTGATTTAATAAGTTCAATAACTTCATCCAAATTACCAACCGCAACCGTCAATCCCAATAATGTATGACGACGAATAACTTCTTCGCGGAATTCAATAAACGCATCCAGCACGCCACGCACATTGAACAACATTGGGCGACCACGATTCAGCGCCATTAAATTCACTGGGAAATTCGTTTGCATTTCAGTGTATTGGAACAACTGATTCAACACAACTTCGGGAATCGCATCACGTTTTAATTCGATAACAACACGCAAACCTTCCTTGGACGATTCATCACGAATTTCAGCGATACCTTCGATTCTTTTATCCTTGGACAATTCGGCAATCTTTATAATCATTTGCGATTTGTTCACTTGATATGGAATTTCATCAACAACAATCGCCGGGTGATCATGGAATGTTTCCATGTGTGTTTTTGCACGAACGATAATTGAACCACGACCTGTTGTGTGTGCCTTATACGCACCACTGCGCCCCATAATTACCGCACCCGTTGGGAAGTCTGGTCCCGGGATAATTTCAAACAATTCATCATCGCTGATATTTGGGTTATCCAAAATTGCCAAAATACCATTGCACAATTCACCCAAATTATATGTTGGAACATTTGTCGCCATACCAACTGCAATACCAGAACCACCGTTCACCAAGAAATTTGGGAATTTAGTCGGCAAAACGACTGGTTCTTGTAATGTACCGTCAAAGTTCGGTTGCCAATCAACAGTATCTTTATCCAAATCATCCATCATGGACGCACCAAGTTTAGAAAGGCGCGCTTCGGTATAACGCATAGCCGCGGCTTTATCCCCGTCACGCGAACCAAAGTTACCCTGACCTTGGACCAACATTTCGCCCATCGAGAAATCTTGCCCCATACGAACCATGGCCTCATAAATTGAACTGTCGCCATGCGGGTGGTATTTACCCATAACATCACCGACAATACGTGCCGATTTAACCGTTGATTTTGTTGCCGGTGCCACATCATTCATAACGTATAAAATACGACGATGCACCGGTTTGCAACCGTCACGAACATCCGGCAATGCACGGTCAACAATAACCGACATTGCATAATCCAGAAAGCTTGTACGCATTTCATGTTCAAGTGATGATTGCGGAACTTTTATTTCATTTATTTCGTTTGTTTCAATAATTTCAGACATACCAGATTTCCCTTGTTTTTTAGCATACAAAGCATAGCAAAATTTTAAGGTGCGGGTCAAGAAATAAAGCCCAAAAAACACATTGACAAACATACTTTTTGTGGTACAATAAATCGCAGAAATCAGGGAAAAATATAAAATGAATGCAACAAAAAGTTTATTTTTACCATTGTGGCAATTTTTTGCCGCTGTTTTTGTGTATTATTTATTCCTTGAAGGGTTAAAAAAACTTGGTTTAATAAAATCTAAATAAAAAGGTTGCGTTTTATAAAAACCTGTGATTAAATAGACGCGCAAAAGGATTTAGTTATGGCAACAAAAAGAACATATCAACCGTCAAAAACACGCCGTGTAAAGACACACGGGTTCCGTGAAAAAATGGCAACAAAAAGCGGCCGCGATGTATTGAATCGCCGTAGAGCGAAGGGTCGCGCACGCTTGGCCGTATCTGCGGTTAACTAATAAAAATCCGGCAATCGCCGGTTTTTATTTTGCAATAAATTTACAAATACAACGGGGCGATGCCCCGTTATTTATTCCCGATTTGCCCAATGGCAAATTACAATTGCGTGGTCAGCGGCGTCCGTTCGAATTTTATGATACGATGTATTGCCATCGATTTTTACATCAACAAATACTTCTGGGGTTTCTGGGTTAATTTCTTTCTTATAGTTTAATTCAATACCGCACAATTTGTGTTCGTTGCGATACGCATATCCAACACTTTCCGTTGCCCAAACCGCATAGACCGCATTATTGATATGCTGATTCACATCGATATCATCAAAACGACATTTCATAACGTGTGTTTTGTCGGCATCAAAATCTGGGAACTTGTCAAAAGTTCTGCTGAATGCGCGTTCATTAACCAAAATATCTGTTGGCAATTTATCTTCCAACAAAACCGGTCTGCGCCGCGCCATATCAATCAACACCCATTGTGATGTTGCACGAACCATTATACGATTGTCAGCCCCGCGAATTTCAAAATCACGTACAGTGCGTAAAGCATCCGATACTGATGGCCATGTGACGAATTTTAATTCTTCGTTTTCATGTGGCAATTCAACAATATCAACCAAGTAATGTGTGACAACCCACGCCAAATTATTTTCCAATAAAAACGTGCGTCCCACCCCCAGCTTTTCCGCATGAGTATCCGCAACCGATTGCAATTCGTTCATTAAAATCAACGGACGAACATTGCTGTACCGGTCACATTGGTATGCCTGTAATTTACGAATTTCGATGTATTTGTCAGCCATTATTTTCCCTCGCTGTTTTCTGCAACAACAAAGTCAACAGAATCTCCCAATACAATATTATTTGCACGTGCCGCAGATTTAATCACACCATGTAATTCCGCTGGCGTATCACTTGGAATCGTCAAAGTTTCCAATTTCGCACCATTACCGATTTGACGTTCTGTACGCAATCCACGAACAGTTTTCAATATATCCAGCGCAATTTGCATTGTTGACACATCGCTGTCGCGCGCGCTGTCCACTTCTGGATATGTGGTTAGGTGTAATGTTTCGCCACCTTCAACATCTTTATAAATCTTTTGCCACAATTCTTCGGTAATAA
>CAMHKP010000067.1 GCA_946185785.1 uncultured Alphaproteobacteria bacterium | reverse complement strand
TTCGGAGATGTGGCAGAGCTGGTTGAATGCGCGCGACTCGAAATCGCGTATACAGGAAACTGTATCGGGGGTTCGAACCCCTCCATCTCCGCCAGGTATATATTATGAAATCTTTCAACGAACAGGTTTATGATATTGTTGCAAAAATCCCAGCGGGGCGGGTTGTCACATTTGGACAAATTGCGCGTATGATTGGGCGGCCACGCATGGCGCGTTTTGTTGGTTTTGCGTCTAATAATAAAAACAGCTGGCATCTGCCGTGGCATCGTGTGGTGTTCAAAGATGGGCGTTTAATTCCGGGGTACGAAGAACAGCAATATCGTGATCTGCGTGCCGAAGGTGTAAAATTTCATCGTGATAAAACAGTAGATTTGGAACAATGTCAATGGAACCCAGAACGTGATGGTGTACCAATGGATATTCGTGATTTGCCAATCGTTTTCTAGATAGAAATATATTTTTCTTGATAAAAAGTGGCTTTAAGTCAATAATAGTACTTATCAAATTAACAGGGAGACAAAGAATTATGAAACGTTCAGATATTATAAGATCTATTCAAGTTAAATTTAAAAATATGCGCAGCAGTGATGCCGCGGCAATTGTTGATACGGTTGCAGATCATATGGTGGAATCAGTTGCAAATGGCGACAGAATCGAAGTTCGTGGTTTCGGTACATTTCAGCCACGTCGTCGCGCAACAAAAATTGGATATAACCCAAGCACTGGCGAACCAATGCCTTTGCCAGCAAGCACGACTATATTGTTCAAACCAAGTCGTGAACTAACCAAAAAGATGAATGGGTAATTATTATGTTATTTGGTAAAAAATCTGGAATAAAAAACGATAACCGCGACAAATACGAACGCGTTCGCCGTTTAATGTGGATTAAATGCGAATCGTGCGGACGGCTTGTTTTTTATAAAGATTACAAAGATAATTTATATATTTGTCCGCGCTGTAATCATGCGTTCATGATGAACCCAAAACAGCGTTTTGATTTGTTATTTGATAACAATAATTGGACTAAATTGGAATTACCAGTTGTGTCGGATGATCCGCTGGAATTTGTTGACCGTATGCCATATGCGGAACGCTTAGAAGAGGGACGTGCCGAAACAGGTGCAAACGATGCAGTTGTATCGGCAGATGGTGTGATTGGTGGCGTACCAACGACAGTTTGCGTATTAAACGGCTTCTTTATGATGGGGTCAATGGGACGTGCCGCTGGGGACGGAATTATCGCCAGTATGGAACACGCAATTGAATTGCATCAGCCGTTTATCATGGTGACATCCAGTGGTGGCGCACGTATGCAAGAAAACATTTTGTCGTTGATGCAAATGGCGCGAACAACGGTTGCTGTTAATAAATTACACGAAAACAAGATTCCATATATCGTATTGTTGACCGATCCAACCTTTGGTGGTGTGACGGCTTCGTTTGCGATGCTGGGTGATATTCATATTGCTGAATCTGGCGCACGAATCGGGTTTGCCGGTCGTCGTGTTATTGAACAGAATATTCGTGAAAAATTACCGTCTAATTTCCAAACAGCTGAATATCTGTATGAACATGGTATGGTTGATATGGTCGTGCCACGTGGCGAATTACATGACAAATTGGCTAAAATATTAGCAGTTTTAACTAAACAACCACATGAACCAAAGCCAATTGCGGTCACAACGCCAAAATATGACGCATCAAAAAAGATTCGTGGAATGGGCGAAAACGAAGCGTATGACAAGGTTTTATTGGCGCGTCATGAAAATCGTCCGCATTTCTTGGACTATATCAACGGAATTGTTGATGATTGGACATATTTGGCTGGCGACAGATTATATGCTGAAGACGCGGCAATGGGTTCTGGTATTGGATACTGGCGCGGCATTCCAGCTGTGATTATTGGTCAAGAACAGGGTCGCACAATTGAAACCCGTCAAAAACATCGTTTTGGTATGCCGAATCCAGATGGCTATCGCAAGGCGCAACGTATGATGAAATTGGCAGAACGTTTTGGTTTGCCATTGATATCGTTGTTTGATACGGCGGGCGCATTTGCGGGTCGCGAAGGTGAAGAACGCGGTCAATCCGAAGCAATTGCATCAACAATTGCCGCTGGGTTGCGGGTCAAGACACCATATGTTGCTGTTAATGTAGGTCAGGGTGGTTCTGGTGGTGCAATCGCGATTGGTACAGGTGATCGCATTTTAATGCTGGAAAATGCAATTTATTCGGTTATTGCCCCTGAATCATGTGCATCTATATTGTGGAAAGATAACAAGTTCAAAGCTGCCGCAGCGGCTGCAATGAAATTGACAGCGCGCGATATGGCGGATATGAACGTTATCGACAAGATTGTTGTTGAACCATCGGGTGGTGCACATAAAGATTGGCAAACAACAATGGAAATGTTGGCATCATCGGTTGTTGAACAATTGAAAGAATTGGAAGAAATACCGGTTGATGAATTACCAGCAAGACGTGCGGATAAATTTAGCGCAATGACGCGTGATGTTGAAATATTCCGTCCGTCAATTGAACAATCAGCCGAAGAACACGAATAAAAAACCACCCATTTGGGTGGTTTTAAATTCCTGGCGGAGCGTATAGGACTCGAACCTATGGACCGCTATAACACGGTCACGGATTAGCAATCCGCTGCATTACCACTCTGCCAACGCTCCGACTGGTGATGGGTATTATATAGAAAGCATTTTTCAATTGCAAGCGCGAAAAATATTTATTTTGACAATTATTGCCATATTTGGCATTATGGGACTATGACAATTCGTTTTATAAACTTTTACTGTTGTCGCTAAATCGCTTTTTTGTGCGAACAGGTTTTGTTTGCAATAAATCAATCAATTCGTTATTATCATACATAGAAAACAATAGGGGAAAGTGTTATGCAAATTAGATTATTTAATACAATGTCGCGTAAAGTCGAAGAATTCAAGCCATTGGTGCCAGGCAAGGTTGGTTTTTATGGGTGTGGCCCAACGGTTTATCATTATGCGCATATTGGAAATATGTTGTGCATGATACGTAATGACCTGTTGCACCGTATGTTTGCCGAAAATGGATACGATGTTCATCATGTTATGAATATAACCGATGTTGGCCATTTAACATCTGACGATGCAGATTCTGGCGAAGATAAAATGGAAAAGGGTGCAGCGCGTGATAATAAATCGGTTTGGGATATTGCAAAATTCTATACGGATGAATTTTTGCGCGATTTTGACGATTTGAATAATATTCGCCCAACCGAAATGCCACGTGCAACAGACTATATTGCCGAACAGATAGAATTGGTTAAAAAACTGGAAGAATTGGGTTATACGTATGAAATTCCAGATGATGGTATTTACTATGATACATCTAAATTTGCTGCGTACGGTCAATTAACTGGTGGCACACTTGCGGGAAATCGTGCGGGTGCGCGCGTTGAATTTAATGAACTAAAACGCAATCCAACCGATTTTGCACTGTGGAAGTTTTCACCAAAAGATAAAAAACGCCAAATGGAATGGGATTCTCCATGGGGTGTTGGTTTCCCAGGGTGGCACGCAGAATGCAGCGCGATGAGTATGAAATTGCTTGGTAATCATTTTGATATTCATACTGGGGGCGAAGATTTGGCACGCATTCACCATACAAACGAAATCGCACAATCTGAACCAATCGTGGGTAGCCCGTGGGTTTCGTATTGGTTGCATTGGGCATTTTTAATGGATAAATCTGGTAAAGAAAAGATGAGCAAGTCAAATGGCGAATTTTTAAGTCTTGATGCGTTGCGCAAACGTGGATACGACCCGATTGTATACCGCTATTTTATAACCTTGGGACATTTTCAAAGCCAATTAGCTTTTTCTTGGGAAGCATTGGATGCGGCGGCAAATGGATATAAAAATATTG
>CAMHKP010000066.1 GCA_946185785.1 uncultured Alphaproteobacteria bacterium | reverse complement strand
GACAGAAACAAAGTTTATTCTATTGCAGATGCAATTGAAGCATTGCGTCCATATGTTTCCAAGAAGTTTGATGAAAGTTTAGAAATCGCAATCCGTTTGGGTATCGATATTACCAAGGCTGACCAAAACATTCGTGGAATGTTGTCATTGCCAAATGGTACTGGTAAATCTGTCCGTGTTGCAGTGTTCACAATCAATTCACAAGACGAAGCCAAGAAAGCCGGCGCCGATGTCATTGGTGGTGAAGAACTGATTGAAGCGGTGGCAAATGGTCAAATCAATTTTGATCGCGTTATCGCAACACCAGACATGATGCCAAAAATGTCCAAGGTTGCACGTGTTTTGGGACCAAAGGGTTTGATGCCGAATCCAAAATTGGGTACGGTCACAAACAATGTTGCCGAAGCTGTTAAAATTGCCAAGGCAGGTCAGATTGAATATCGTGCTGAAAAGAAGGGCATTATCCATGCCGGTATCGGTAAAATGTCGTTCACAACGGATAAATTGGTTGAAAATGCAAATGCGTTGATTGACCAATTGAAAAAGGTTAAACCAGCATCAGCTAAGGGTCAATACATTCTGGCGGCATCTGTTGCCACAACCCAGGGTCCAGGCTTGAAGGTTGATGTGAAATAATATTTAGTTCGGGGCAACCCGAACTAAAAACAAGATTTCTGTCCAAGACTGATGGTGTCATGCAAATCGTGGCTTAATTCCCATCATAGACAAAGAACAATTCTTTGGGGCAGGAACCAAGCCCCATCTGGATGAAAGTCCGGTGGAAAGTTAAACAAAAGAAGAAGTAAGGGTATAAGATGAGACGCGAAGAAAAATCAGATTTGATTTCAGCGTTGCAGTCGTCACTTCAAGAAGCAAACGGTGTTTTCGTTGTTGAAAACAATGGTTTGACAGTGAAAGAATTCGAAGCCTTGCGTAATGAATTACGTCCATTGGTTTCGGTTTTCAAAGTTGTCAAAAACCGTTTGATGAAATTAGCGTTGAAAGATACTAATTTCGAAGCTGTATCCGATATGATGAAACATCCAACAGCTGTTGCAGTTGCAACAGACGCGTTGGCGGTCACCAAGGTTTTGGCTAAGTTTGCCGAAGAACACGCAAACTTGAACATCATTGGTGGTAAAATGGATGCAGACGTCTTGGACAAAGACGGCATTGTGCAATTATCCAAGCTTCCTTCCCTGTTGGAAATTCGTGGTACAATCGCGCGTATTTTGGTCGAACCAGCATCGCGCTTGGCACGTGTTTCAGCAGAGTATGGAAAAAAGAATCAATAAAAACCTGAATAAGGAGTACTAAAATGGCAGACATTCAGAAATTAGTTGAAGAATTGTCAAAATTGAGTGTTTTGGAAGCAGTTGAATTGTCCAAAGCATTGGAAGAAACATGGGGCGTTAGCGCAGCCGCCGCAGTTGCAGTTGCAGCTGGTCCAGCCGCAGGCGCCGCAGCCGAAGAAAAATCTGAATTTGATGTTGTGTTGGCAGAAGCTGGCGCAAACAAATTGGCAGTTATCAAGGCTGTTAAAGATATCACAGGTTTAGGTTTGGGTGAAGCCAAAGCGTTGGTTGAATCCGCACCAAAGGCTGTGAAAGAAGCAGTTGCAAAAGATGAAGCTGAAAAAATGAAAGCTACATTAGAAGCAGCTGGCGCAAAAGTCGAATTGAAATAATTCACCGGCGAACACGCGGTTCGTGTTCAAAAAAATCCCATGCGTAAGTGTGGGTCACCCGACGCCCACCCCGGAATAAAATCTGGCGGTGGGCGGATGGGCGTAAATAAAAGAAACAAAATATTTTGTTTGCAAAACGCAAAAATAAAAAGGATTGATACCCATGGCAGTTATCCAGAAATTTAGAAAATCTTTTGGTAAAAGTTTTTTGCAAACTCCGCTTCCTGATTTGGTTGAAATACAGTACGATTCCTATAAAGAATTTTTACAGGCGGATGTAGAACCCCAAAACCGTAAAAACATTGGTTTGCAAAATGTATTTGCATCTATGTTCCCAATTAAAGACTATGCGGGCATCGCGGATTTGGAATTCGTTGAATACACATTGGACAAGCCTGTATATAATGTCAAGGAATGCATGCTGCGCAATATGACATATTCCAGCAAGCTGAAATTGAAGCTGAGATTGATTTTGTGGGACATCGCCGAAGATGGCAAAAAAACTTTGCGCGATATCAAAGAACAAGAAATATTTATGGGCGAAGTGCCGTTGATGACAGAACGCGGTAGCTTTATCGCATCGGGTGTTGAACGTGTTATCGTTTCCCAGATGCATCGTGCCCAAGGTGTTGTTTTCGCAACAACAAAAGAAGCAAAAGTTGCGGGCAACCCAATCACATATACAGCGCGCATTATCCCAGAACACGGTTCATGGATTGACTTTGAAGAAGCCAAGGGTGTTATTTATGTTCGTATTGACCGTCGTCGCAAAATACCGGCAACGGTTCTGTTGCGTTGCTTGCCAGCCGCAGAAGACGAAAAGAAATGGTTGGCTGACCCACGCAAACAAAACATTCGTGGTATGTCCGATACAGAAATTTTGTCAGCGTTCTATAAACGCATCGCGTTAAAGTTCGATGGCAAAATGTGGATTGGTGATACAAATGCGTTTGAAGGTTTGGATAAATATCGTTTGAATTATGATATTATCAATCCAAAAGATAAAAAACCATTGGCGTCCAAAGGTGACAGATTGTCTGCAAAGCGCTTGGCAAAAATTGTCGCCACGTCCAAGACATTCGGTATGTTGCCAGAATCATTGGTTGGTGAATACTTGTTTGATCCAATCATGAATGGTGACGAAGTTTTGTACCAAGCTGGTACTGAAATTACCGAAGAAATCTTGTCTGATTTGGACAAATTGGGTGTTAAAGAAATTTCATTGATTTCAATCGACAACACAACAATTACTGCACACATGCGCAATACTTTGTTGGCTGATAAGACAACAAATCGTGAAGAAGCGTTGATTGAAATCTATAACATTATCCGTCCAGGTGAACGTCCAACGTTGGAAGCTGCAATAAACTTGTTCCAACGCCAAGGATTTGATCCGGCATATTATGATTTGTCGGCAGTTGGTCGTTTCAAGATGAACAAACGTTTGAAAATCGATTCTGGCAAACGCCCAGAAGATGATCGTTTGTTGACCAAAGCGGACTTCTTGGCTGTGTTGAAGACACTTACCAACATTATTGACCACAAAGATACAATTGATGATATTGATAATTTGTCAAATCGTCGTGTTCGTGCGGTTGGTGAATTGTTGGAACAAAACTTCCGCGCAGGTATGTTGCGTATTGAAAGATTGGTTCGTGAAGCGCTGTCTAGCCCGAATATTGCAAATATGCAACCACAAGATGTTATCAATGTTAAACCGTTAATGAGTTTGGTTTCCGAATTCTTGGGTACATCACAATTATCACAATTTATGGATGCATATAACCCATTGTCTGAATTGGAACACAAACGTTTGATTTCTGCATTGGGTCCTGGTGGTTTAAACCGTGAACGTGCCGGCATTGACGTGCGTGACGTTCACCCAACACACTATGGTCGTCTTTGCCCAATTCACACCCCAGAAGGTGCGAACATTGGTTTGATTTCACACATGGCATCATATGCGCGTGTAAATCCATATGGGTTTATTGAAACACCATACTATGTTGTGGAAAACAGCCGTGTCACAGATAAAATTGTGTATTTGACAGCTGATGAAGAATTGGGACACAAAATCGCCCAAGGTAATACCCCAACAACAGACAAGGGTGTTTTGGCGGACGATATGGTGACGGCACGTGTTGATGGCGAATTTACCATGGTTCCAAAAGAAGAAATTGACCTTATTGACGTTGCACCACGTCAGGTGGTGTCTATCGCAACTGGTTTGATTCCATTCGTTGAAAACGACGACGCTAACCGTGCGTTGATGGGTTCAAACATGCAACGTC
>CAMHKP010000065.1 GCA_946185785.1 uncultured Alphaproteobacteria bacterium | reverse complement strand
TTTTTGTATTAAACACACCGATTCCGATTCGCGCTGTATGGTGCGGAAAACTTTCATTTTAAAAAGTAAAGCGAAAAATAAAAAAAATTTAATTTTTATACATTGTTGTAAAAGCCTAAATACTATATATTGTTATCAAATCAACAAAATAGACACTATATATTGTGTTTTTTGACAAAAAAGGGTTTTTAGATGGGCGAAGCAAATGACAATGTTCAACCAATGCCAGAATTGACCACTAAAATGACAGCGGTTCAAAAACGTAATGGCGAAACAGTCCCATTCGATGCATTAAAAATATACAATGCAATCAAGAAGGCTGTTGCCGTCACAACGGAAATAGATGAAGCGAAAACCGCTGAAATCACACAAAACGCATTAAACAAAATTGATGCCAAGTATGCTGGCCAAACACCCAAGGTTGAAGAAATTCAAGAAGCAGTTATCGAAGCACTGATGGATGCACATGCATATAAAACTGCTGAATCTTATATTATATATCGTCAAAAACGTTCCGAAATTCGTAATGCATCGGTTGACGCGGTTGATGTTATCGAAGGTTATGTCGGTGGTTCTAATTGGCGTATTAAGGAAAACGCGAATATTGGCTATTCAATCGGTGGCCTTATTTTACGCACCAGCGAACGTGTCACTGCGGAATATTGGTTAAACCTTTACCCACGCGAAGTTGCCGAAGCACACAAATCCGCAGCGGTCCATATTCACGATTTGGGTTGGTTGACTGGATATTGTGCGGGTTGGTCACTGCGCGAATTGTTATACGAAGGTTTCAACGGTGTTCCTGGATATCTGCAATGTGAACCTGCGAAACATATGGCAACGGCGGTTTCACATATGGTGAACTTCCTTGGGACATTACAAAACGAATTTGCTGGTGCCCAGGCGTTCTCGTCTGTGGATACATATTTAGCACCATACGTTCGCATCGACAAAATGTCATATGCAGATGTTAAAAACGCAATGCAGACATTGGTGTTTAATTGTGCTGTACCATGCCGTTGGGGAACCCAGACACCATTTATCAATTTTACATTTGACTGGACTTGTCCAAAAGATTTGCGCGAACAGCGCCCATTCGTTGGCAAGAAACAGGTTGATTTCACATATGGCGATCTGCAGCCAGAAATGGACATGATAAACAAAGCATTTTTGGAAGTCATGACCGAAGGTGATGCCCAGGGTCGTCCGTTTACTTTCCCGATTCCAACATACAACATAACGAACGATTTCCCTTGGGATCATCCAAATGTGAAACCATTGTTTGATTTGGCGGCAAAATACGGTATTCCAAATTTCCAGAATTTCTTGAATTCCGATTTAAATCCAACAGATGTGCGTTCAATGTGTTGTCGTCTACGTTTGGATGTTCGTGAATTGTTGAAACGTGGTGGTGGATTGTTTGGTTCCGCTGAAAAAACTGGATCAATTGGTGTGTTCACAATCAATCTGGCACGTCTTGGCTATTTACACAAGGGGGACCGCGAAGGGTTATTTACTGAATTAAAGCGTTTATTGAACCTTGGACGTGATCAACTGGAAATCAAACGCCAGATTATATCCAAGAATATGGAACGTGGTCTGTATCCATTTACAAAACGTTATCTGGGTGATTGGAATCATCACTTTTCAACCATTGGTGTGAATGGTGCAAACGAAATGGTTCGTAATTTTACAAATGATCGTGAAAACATCGCAACACCATTGGGTAAAAAATTGGTTTTGGATGTAATGGATTTCATTCGTGAAAATCTTGCAAACTTCCAAGAAGAAACCGGCAACCTGTATAATCTGGAAGCGACCCCAGCCGAAGGCTGCTCATATCGCTTTGCGAAAACAGACAAAAAGAATTTCCCAGATATCATCACTGCTGGTACACCAGATGCGCCATATTATACAAACTCAACTCAGTTGCCTGTGAATTACACAGACGATCCGTTTGTTGCATTGGAACACCAAGAAGAATTACAACGTAAATATACGGGTGGCACAATGTTGCACTTGTATCTTGGCGAACCAGTGTCATCTGGCGAAGCTGCACAAAAGATTGTTCGTACGATATTTGAAAACTATCGTATTCCATATATGACATTGACACCGACATTTTCAATCTGTCCAAAGCATGGATATTTGCCGGGTCGTCATGAATTCTGTCCAAAATGCGATGCAGAAATTGCCGCAAATCAGGATGGACCAAAAACAGCCAATAACTAAAAAAAAAATAAAAAAGAAAAAGGGGAGAAAAAAATGCAAACATCTTGTTCATGTTCACAACGTACACCATGTGAAATCTTTTCACGTTCAATGGGATTCATTCGTCCAGTGTCTAATTTTAACATTGGTAAATATTCTGAATTCTGCGAACGTAAAACATTTACCGAACAGAACAGTTTGTCCGCTGGCGCACGTCACGCAGAATTGTTGAAAATGGCGGCATAATCAAAATGCGTGATATCCAGATAGGCGGTTTGGTTTCGTTCACAACAATTGACTATCCAGGCAAGCTTGCTGCTGTATTGTTTTTGGTTGGATGTCCATTGAGATGTGCATATTGTTCCAATCCGCATTTACTGGAAGTTGGTCCGGGTGAATACGATCCCGAAAAAATATACGAATGGTTGCAAACCCGCGTTGGAAAATTGGAAGCCGTTGTTTTTTCTGGTGGCGAAGCACTAATGCAGGGCGATGCAACCATTTCTTTTATGAAACGTGTGCGTGATTTAGGTTTTTCAATCGGTCTGCATACAAATGGTTTCTATCCAAAGATGCTAGAGCGAGCCGCTGATTTAGTAGATTGGATTGGACTTGATTACAAAGCCACACGTGAAAAATATGAATCGCTGGTTGGAAACGGAATTGCATATGACAATATGATTGAATCGTTAACATTCTGGCAATCAACTGGCAAAGATTTTGAAGTTCGTATAACATGCGACCCCCTTTTTATATCTAAAAGCGATTTAATTGACATTGTACGCGATTTAAGCACACGTGGGGTACAGACAGTCGCTATACAAAAATACATCGCTCACCATGAAAATGACGCGCATAAAACGACACCTGAAATGCGGGAACAATTCTTTAACGACCCCGCGTTGCGCGAAACAGTTACCGCCATGGTTCCCAACACTATTTGGCGGGAATAAAAAATCGCCCAATTGGGCGGTTTTTTTATTTATCTGCATTATCATTTGAAAAGAATTGTGCAAAATCAGCCAATGACATATGTAGTGAATTTAATACTTTTGCAACGGTGCACATTGATGGCCAACGTTCTTTACCAGACGGAAACACACGCTTGCTTTTGTTGAACGTTGTCGCATCCAGACCACTAAGTCGCGCAAGTCCAGACACACTAATATTGTTTTTCATTGCCAATTTATCAAAAGCTTTCCACGTTTGTACATTTGTTATCATAACACACCTACACTTTGTTAACCGAATACATTTTCTAACTATAGTTGATTTTAAGAATAAAATCAACCTATTTTTTATATAAATGATTAATTTCGTTCGGGGTAACAAAAAAACGCCCGACTGGGCGCTTAATTTTTGTGGCGGATGGGGAGGGATTCGAACCCCCGGACGAGTTGCCCCGTCAGCGGTTTTCAAGACCGTCGCATTCGACCGCTCTGCCACCCATCCTAAACTTGCCTGCGTATTCTATACTTATTTTTTACGAAACGCAAATGTAAAATAAACAAAGCGCCAAATGGGCGCTTATTAAATTCCTTCGTGTCCTCTTTTCGACATCAAGTTTTTCATTTGTTTTTCTGGAACACCCAACGATTTCAATTGTTTCTTGGCTTTTTCAAATTTTGACTCTTTTGGTCCCTTTGGTGTTGCTTTGATATCACCCAAGCGGCTTAATCCATCTAACTTGATGCGTACCTTGGTGTAATTATTATCACATTTGTCCAGTGCCGCAGCCCACACATAAGCGGCTGTTGTTCGGTTATGCAACACATCACCTTCAAAGAAATATTTTTCGCCTTC
>CAMHKP010000064.1 GCA_946185785.1 uncultured Alphaproteobacteria bacterium | reverse complement strand
TCTCGATAACAAGTTCAAAAAAATCATGTAATGAAATAACAGTTGAACGCACGCCAAATGTTGCAGCGTTGGTATTGGACTGTGTTCCAGGACTTTTACTTGGCGTTATTCCATTTTTAGTAGATGCCGTATCAAACAACCTGTATAAAATGCCTGAATCATATTCGTACAACTGTGCAGAATAAATGAAACCCAAAGAAATAAAAAATGAAAAAATTTATTTTTATCCTTATTTTGTTTATGTTGGTCGCCTGTATTCTAGCTGCCTGCGCAACCCCACATGCAAGTTTCGAAGTAGAACAGCTAAAAACGAATGAAGTTCTAGGTGCTGGATATGAGGAACTAGACGGTAAATTGTTTCGTATTTTCTGTGGGGGCAATGGTTACGCCAGTTATTCTTTTGTAAAAGATAATTGTATGTACAACACAGCAAAATTTGTAAACGAACATGGTTACAAATATTTCTCAATGTTAGTTCAAACAGGCGACACAGATAAAAGTACTGGCGGATATTATTCTAACGGTATGTATGTGCCATATACAATAGTAAAACACGCTCAATATTATTCCATTATGCTTTTAACAAAAGAAGAAACAAAAAAGGCCCCTAATTTTTACAACGTGTCTGATTATTACACCCCCGAAAAATCTACAGACACAAATAACAAACAATAAAAACACCGGCATTTGCCGGTGTTTTTTTATGTTTTTTATTCCTTATTCAACCATATGCGCGTCCAAGAATAATGATTGCGACAATGCATTAAAGAAGTTTTGATATGCCGCCGGCGCGGTTATTTCGTACAGACCAGCCGATGCATTTGCGCGAACCAACATTTGTTTCTTACCAGATGGGCGAACCGATACAGTCATTTTGGAATTATTGGTGAATGATGTGCCACTGACTGTGCCCAATGTTTCATCTGCGCGATCAATAATAAATCCCAAATCTTGCATTGTGGAAATCACACTGCGCAAAACCATTTTTTTGTCCGCGGTATCAAATGTGCGCGACTGATAATTGCGTGTTTCCACCTGAGAATTAGCGGTTCCCAACACACTTTGATTTGTTGTAATACAGCCGGTTAATAATGTTAGCCCGAAAATCGCAATGACTAATTTTTTCATATTTTATAACCCCCTATATTTCATGCGCAGTCAAGAATAACGACTGGCTTAATTTATCAAAGAATTCGCGATATGTTTTTTGATCTGTTATTTTTTCGGTACGTGATTCATGCTTGTTATTCCAAATGGTACGTGCGAACGAAATACGAACATTGTACCCACGTGATTCTTTACTTTTTGTTGAAACCAATGTTGTGTAAATCTTTTGTTCTGTATCGTACACTGGTTCCGATTTGTTCATTGCCGCCAATAATATTATCGCAGCCTTGGCACCGGTGGTTGACGCCTCGCGATTTTTATATGCGGTAATCAGCCCCAATTGCGTTTCGGTTTCATCCAGTGTGAATCCCAAATCTTGCAAAACACCAGCGGACGCCGCCAGAATTGTTTCTTCGTTATCTGCTTCGAACCGCATTGTTTCAATCTGGCGTCGATTAAGATAATCACTATCTAACTGATAATAATTATCATACGTCAAACATCCGTTCAGTCCAAATGCACATAAACAGATAACAAGAAACTTTTTCATCTATATACCCTTAGAATGCAGATGTACGATATGCGAAATCACGAACCCGATTGTTTTCATCAAACTTTACAATAATCGTCAATGTGCGTTGACTGCTGGATGCCTTGGCGTTGCTGGCACCGGCAAACAATAACCAAACACCCGCTGATGATTTTGAAACACTGCTGGAAACGCGGTCATATACCCATGTTTCACGACGTTTATCATCGGTTGTCACCATGTTTGGTGAGCCCAAAACTTCGATAACATCAGCCGATGTCATACCGATTTTTATTTCACGTTGTGCCTTGGCCACCGTCATTTGTTCTTCGCGAACTGGGTCGCCTGTGGTGCATGCTGTCAACAATGGCGTTGTTGCCAAACAAAGTGCAATTAATACTTTCTTCATGTTTTATCTCCTTTTGATAGTGATTATATAATTCTATTAAAATAAAGCAAATATTAATCTAATGTGCGCAAACTGATTTTATCATCATCAACAATTACCAGTTTACCGTTGTGAATTCCAAATCTGCGCGCAGAATTAAAACCATCACGCATGCCATATAATTGTTCATCAAAAACAGACGATACACCGCGCAACAAACATAACTGATTTGCCGTCACATCATCATTGCACACCGCGATAATTGGAATATCAGGCTTGCGACAAGAAATTTGAACCACGCTATCTATATCACGTGCAAACACAACAATTGCAACCGCGTGATTCAAAAATGCCATGCTGGACACTGACCGCGACCAATCATTTTGGGGCACATTATCAACACGCGACCAATCATATGGATTCGCAATTGTATCCGCATCGCAATACGACAAAATTCGCGCCATTTTATCAACAACATTCACCGGATTTATTCCAATGGTTGTTTCTTCGCTGGTCATGGTCGCATCCGCCCGCAGATATGCCGCATTTGCAACATCAGAAATTTCTGCGCGCGTTGGGAATTCGTTATCAACCATTGTCGCCATCATTTGTGTTGCCATGATAACCGGTTTATTCATCATGCGACACACACGAATAATTTTGCGTGAAATAGCCGGCACTTCTTCAAACGGAACTTCGACTGCTAAATCACCACGCGCAATCATAATACCGTCCGATGCCGACACAATTTCATCTATGCGTTCAACCGCATTTGGTCGTTCAATTTTCGCGATAATTTTTATTGGGTGGCTGGTGCGTGATGCGATAAATTCACGCACATATGCAATGTCTGCACCGCGTTGAACAAAAGACACCGCAACATAATCAGGCTTTTTCGTAATAGCATATTCCAAATCATCACGATCCTTTGGGGTCAATGGGAACGTTGCGACATCTGTATCTGGCAAATTAAATCCGCGCCGCGACCAGATTTCAGTTCCACGAACAACGGTTGCGACCACCTTGTGTTTAGTCACCGAATCCACCGTCATTTCAATCTTGCCATCATTTAACAAAATACGGTCGCCAATATTCAGCGATTTAAACACATCGGTATCGGGCAAATAAACACGTTTTGCATTTCCAGGTGTTGAATCATCATCAAATGTAAATTTTGCGCCAACTTTTAATGGATATTTTTCATCTGTTTCAAAATCACCAATACGATGTTTTGGACCCTGCAAATCAACGATAATTCCAACAGGTTTACCCAGTTCAATTGCAACATCGCGAATTAAATCTATTTTGTGTCCCTGAACATCACCAGTATCATGACTAAAATTTATACGGAACAAATCAGCGCCCGCCACGACCATATCACGTATAGTCTTGCGTTCAGCACTTTTCGGGCCAATTGACGCAACGATTTTAGTAAAATTGTACATTCCCTCTGCCATGATACAATTTTTGTTTGTCTTGATTTTTTCAATTTATGATATATCATATGTCGCAACATAACAAGGGGAAAAATATATGAAAAACGCAAATCATGGTGCAATTGATAACCAACAATTAATCAGCATTATCGAAAGAATTGAAAAATTAAACGAAGATACCGCCGCAATCGCCGCTGATATCAAGGAAATTTACAGCGAAGCAAAATCTGCGGGCTTTGATCCAAAGTATATTCGTCAAATGATACGTTTGCGCAAATTAGACCCCGATGAATTGGACGAAGCGGACGAATTAACACAAATGTATCGCAACGCGTTGGGGCTGTGATGAAGCGGTTCACCAAACGGGTTGAAGATTTTACCTGTGCGCATTGTGGCGCAACTGTTTCGGGCAATGGATACACAAACCATTGCCCACATTGTTTATATTCCCGTCATGTTGATAACACCCCCGGCGACCGAGCAAGTGAATGTGGCGGAATGATGGCACCAATTGCGGTTGAAAAACGTGGTGATGATTTTATTATCACACACAGGT
>CAMHKP010000063.1 GCA_946185785.1 uncultured Alphaproteobacteria bacterium | reverse complement strand
GCGACGCGGACTTTTTTGCCTGTGCCATTTGGCAAAGACAACATTCCACGAATGTTTTGATCTGCCTTGGTAATATCAATACCTAAACGGATTGCGATTTCCAAACTTTCATCAAACTTCTTGGATGCAAATGGGCGCAATGCATCGATTGCATCTGCGATTGGATAAACCTTGGTTCTGTCCAAATTTGCCCAAGTTTGCTGTCTTTTTGTAGCTTTCATGTCTTATTCCTCCACCTTTACGCCCATAGAACGACATTGACCGGCAACGATGTTCATTGCAGATTCAACGGTAGAGCAATTTAAGTCAGGCATTTTTGCTTCAGCAATTTGCTTGATTTGATCTTTTGTGATTGTACCAACAAAATCGCGACCTGGTTTGTGTGAACCGATTTTCAACTTCAATGCTTTTTTAATATAGTATGACACAGGTGGCAATTTCATAATGAATTCAAAACTGCGGTCTGTGTAGACTGTAATAATGCATGGAATCGGCATACCCGGTTCTTTATCTGCGGTTTTGTCGTTAAATTGTTTGCAGAATTCGGCGATATTAACACCCGCTGCACCCAACGCAGGACCAATTGGTGGCGCTGGATTTGCTTGTTTAGCAGGGACGACCAATTTGACCAATCCCTTAACTTCTTTCTTTGCCATTTATTCACTCCATTTTTGTTTTGTTGTGTTGTGGTGCGATGTGGCGCATCTACCACAGATTGTGCGATTTTACAAAATCGCGAAAACTTGTTTAACTTTACACCCGTTCAACCTGGGTAAAGTCTAATTCAACACTGGTTTCACGACCAAATACCAAAATCGTGACAGTCATTTTTTGCTTCAAATTATCAGCTTCGGAAATAACACCGTTAAACCCAGCAAATGGTCCATCAATAACATGTACTTCTTGACCAACTTCGTATGTGATATCATCAACTGCAACGGCACCTTCTTCAACCTGCTTCATCAAACGACGAGCTTCTTCTTCGCTAACTGCGATTGGTTTTTGTTTTGCGCCCAAAAACATAACAACCTGGGGCATCAATTTGACCAATGAAAAAGTTTCATTATTCATAATCATTTGAACAACGATATAGCCAGGGAAAAACTTCTTTTCAGATTTAACGCGTTTGCCAGCTTTGATTTCAACAACTTCGCGGGTTGGAACCAAAATTTCACCAAAAAACGCATTCAAACGACGCTTGTCAATCTGTTCACGCAAACCGCGTGCGACCTTGTCTTCACAGCCCGTATGAACATTAACAACAAACCATTGCATTTTGTCTTCCATCTATACTTCCTTCGCTAGTATTTTTAGAAAATCCAACCAACAATTGCATTCAGCGCGCTATCCACCAAGAAAAAGAATAACGCCGCCAAACCCGAAAACACCAGAATCATAATGGTGGCACGTGTGACTTCATCACGCGATGGCCATACAATCTTGAACCATTCGGCGCGAACAGATTTAATAAATTCCAGTATTTTTTTCATAAAATTTGCCTAATTTCACCAGTTTTTCGACCATTGTTTGACCAGACATCTGGCAGGGGCAGAAGGAATCGAACCCTCATCCGCGGTTTTGGAGACCGATATTCTACCGTTGAACTATGCCCCTATATCTATAAAATATCGCCCGATTTCTGCCGCAATACCCCCAATGATCTGCGCTAAGATACCACAGCCATATAAAAAATCAAGTGGAAATATTATAAAGTTTTAAAAAAATCCTTGCAAGTGAATTTTCAACCCCATGTATATAAAATCTTAAAAACATATAATTTTTGCTTGCACTGGCGCGGGCATTTTGTCTACAATCAGCATATCACAGGGGGAGGAATTCGTGCAAAACCGCGTAGAACCGCCAATTTTGCTGTCTCGCTTATTGACGCTTGTCTTTGCGGCAACGCTGGTTGTGCTGGCTGTTTTGTTGGTGACATTGTATAATTTATTCCCACTTGAACGCCCAGAGGTGTTTTTCCTGCGTTCTGCTGATACAAATTCCACAGAAATCACATTGACCCAGATCATGCCTGATGGGGGCGATTTAGATGTCTATAAACGCGCGTTCATTGCAGAATATGTAAAATATCGCAATGAAATCACCCAAAGTGTTCGCACAATGGATAAAAACTGGAATATGCAAAACGGCACTATAAAAACGATGTCAACAGATGATGTTTTTGCGGATTTTTACAATACCGCAATGTATCAGGAATTCTTGTTAAACGAAGGTGCATTTGATTTTTCGTGTTCTGTGGAATTCTCGCCAAGACCTGTGGTTCCATATACGGACGATGGCACAACATATACTGTTGATTTTAAGTGGTTTTGTACAAATAGTTATGGACAGACCGACCGAAAAGATTATAGAATAAAAATAACATTGGCAACCGATGACATTCAATCTATGAAATGGACGGACCATATGGAAAATCCATTGGGATTGCGTATAGCTGGTTATTCGGTTGAATCTGGCGACGGTGATCCGTTGGATGCATTTGTCGTTGGAAACGAATAAAGAAAGCGTAAAAGGAAAGGACATGATGTTTTCTAAAGCGATAAAAATAAACATTTCAATATTATGCTTGGCTTGTGTTTGTGCGATGCCGATGGCGACATTTTCTGCGCACGCTGCATCAAATGCACATATGATTTCTGGTAATACCAAGGCTGGATACGCACAATTGTCCTGGTCCAAGGGGGCTGTTTTACCAATTAAATTGCGCAGTGGCATGGTGACAATGGTGACATTGCCTGCTGGCGAACAAATTGTTGATGGTATATTCGGTGACAATGGATTGTTTAAATACGAAGGTACCGCTGGAACAAACATTATGTACCTGCAACCACTAGAAGGGGTCCAGGGCGGCGATACGAATTTAATTATTCATGGTAAATCTGGCAATAAGTACATTTTCTATCTGCGCGCTGAACCATCAAATTCTTCGGAAACAACTTATTCACAAATTGATGTTGTAATGGATGGTGCATCCGCATTACCAATGGCGGCTGGGGCATCAACCACGACTGGAACAATGTCATCTATATTTAACAAGCCTGCACAAAAATCAAATACTGTTGGTGTTGATGGCGAAGATTACGGCTGGATAAAATCTATGAAGATTGACCCATCTGAATTCCGTTTTGATTTAGATATATTTGTTCCAAACCCAGACGATTACGTTATTGCACCTGAACGTGTATGGCGCGATCGTATATTTACATACATTGATTTTGGGGATAAAGTTATATCTATGACCCAACGTCCAGTTGTATCGTTGTTGGTCGAAGGTGGTGAATCCCCTGTTGGTTTCCGCACAGATGGCGAAGATGGACGCTTGCTTATTGTCGAAGCTGTCGGTGACATGGTATTACGCAGTGGTCAACGCATTGTATGTATCAAAAAACGTGAAAAACCATTCTTGATTGCAGATACAGCATCTGTAATGGCTTTGGCCGAAGCAAACGTTGCACAATCTATGACGTCGGGTCAATCATTGAACAACATTACGTATGGATACGATATGGCGGCAATAAATTCTGCGGGTGTAAATAATACTGGTACCCCAGTTATGATTGGCGACATGTCAAATAACGCAGCGTCTGGGTATTATATGCCTGCGGGTTTTGTCGCAGGTCAGGCATATCCACAACCAGCATCGGTTGCGACCACCCCAAAAACATCTGGCGGCGCGGTGACAATGATGCCAACAGAACGTGTGACTGCGGGTTCATATTTACCACAATCTAATATACCGCTTATCACCAGCAATCAGTCCGGTGTTGCAGTTGAATTAAAATCAGATACGTCTGTCAAGGCATTGAACGATTACTGGGTTAATTTACTTGCTAAATTTAGCGGTGACAGTGGCCAAGGCGTTTTGACACCATATAAAGACAGTGTATTCTTTGCTGTTGACGAACAAGGTGTTGGCGATTTGGGTGCAGGTGCATCATCGGCACGTTTGTATCGCTTGCGTATTGGACCAATGGCTGACATTGATGCTGCACAACGTCTGTGTGACCAGTTATTGAAATTTAGTGGCACCACATGCAGTGTCGTTCGTATT